>NZ_SZXM01000015.1:0-44160 GCF_005281355.1 Citrobacter sp. wls615
TGCTCCGCTTAAGTGAACAGTATTGCGCGATGCGGGGTTTTTTTATAAGACGATAACTTAAGCCTGAGGCTGAGTTACAACGTCTTTGATACCTTTAACTTCGATCTCAACACGACGATCCGGAGCCAGGCAGTCGATCAGTGCAGCGCGAGCTTTCACGTTGTCACAGGTGTTGCCAGTAACCGGGTTAGATTCGCCCATGCCACGTGCAGAGATTTTGTCAGAAGGAATACCTTTAGAGATCAGGTAATCAACAACGGACTGAGCACGTTTCTCGGACAGACCCTGGTTGTAAGCGTCAGAACCGATGCGGTCAGTGAAGCCCAGAACCACTACGGAACCGTCTTTCGGATCCAGGTTGCTCAGCTGGCTGTACATCTGGTCCAGAGCCTGCTGGCCTTCTGGTTTCAGAGTTGCTTTGTTGAAGTTGAACAGAACGTCAGACTTCAGAGTGAAGTGCTTGGTCTGTACTTCAGGAGCCGGAGCCGGAGCAACAACTACTGGAGCTGCTTCTTCCTGCTGGCCGAAACGGTAAGAAACACCAACGCTTAACAGACCGTTATCCGGGCGACCGCCAACGGTGTTCGCGTCACCGATGTTGTTGGTCCACTGGTATTCCAGACGGGTAGCGATTTCAGGAGTAATTGCATACTCTACGCCACCAGCGAATACTGGGGATACACCAGTGTCGTGGTCTTTGAAGCCTTCGTTGTTTTTAGCGTCTGCACGCCAAACCATACCACCCAGACGGGTATAAACGTCCAGATCGTCAGTGATTGGGTAACCCAGTTTAGCGGTCAGCTGAACGCCCTGAGCTTTGAAAGCGCCATTCTGCTCGCTGCCTTTGTACGGCATACGGCCTAACCAGTCATAACCCATTTCGAAACCTACGTACGGGTTAACCTGGTAACCACCGAACGCACCAGCACCCAGTTGGTTTTCGTGGGTCGGTCCGTTGTTGTTGATCTGGTTGTTGCCAACATCATGGAACTGAGACCAGCCCAATTTAGCACCAGTGTACCAGGTATTATCTTTCGGAGCGGCCTGCGCCACGGTAGCGAAACCAGCCAGTGCCACTGCAATTGCGATAGCTGTCTTTTTCATTTTTTGCGCCTCGTTATCATCCAAAATTCGCCATGAATATCTCCGAAGAGAGATAACACGGTTAAATCCTTCACCCGGGGACCAGTTCAATAGTTACTCTACCGATATCTGCGGCTTATGCCGAGCACCCCTGGCGATGTAAAGTCTACAACGTAGTTGGAAACTTACAAGTGTGAAGTCCGTCAGGCATATGAAAAAAAAAGGCTTGTATACATAATATTTAACATTTATGGATTAATAAACGCACTGATGATTTCCTGAAAACCGCTTCAGACAGGCGTTCGGATGAAAAACGCATTAAACCTCAAAGGCAAATTGAAGCATGAAAAAAAAATCCAGGATAAATCCTAATTTTACTCAATGATACAAATTCGAGTGAATTTTTAGTCCGGAATGCTGTCTCCCCGCAAGTGACTGTGCGCAAACAGGACGCATGATAAATCCCATAGCATTTCCTTCATTAGCCGCTTTTACCAGTTCGGCATGCTCATCTTCCGTTAATTCTTCTGCCAGCCAGCCGATAACGACGCTGTAATTACCTGTGCGCAGCGCACGGATCATCGATTCCAGCGTATTGCAGGGGGAGAGTTGGTTAATCTGCATCACTTTTGTCAATGGCAGGCCGGCTGACTGCACCCACTCCCGGCTTAATTTTTGCTGGGGCGTCAGCCACAGCTGCCAGCGTGATTGCTGCCCTAACTGTTGCAGCAGAGGAAGCAGCAGTAGTTGCGTCATCATGGGCTGGTCTTCGCGATAGACTACTTCACTGATAAGCCCAGCGGTTGCGTTCTCTGATGAAATGCGCGCAATGCTGCTTGATGTGGAAGAGAACGACGAAGAACGATTTGCATAGCCTGAAGTGTACATAATCAATCCAGCCCTGTGAGTTACTGTATGGATATACAGTAACCCTGCTATCAACAAAGATCAACCTTATTTTCGGAAACAGGTTCGCAATTTTTAGTCGTAGTTACGGGAAAAATAAAATTCATCTTGCCCCATGCGAATAAGTTGCCTATTTTCGTCATTAACGGATCTGCTACTGAAAATCATTTGCTTACGTTATGATTTAAAAGGATTTTTATGAAAGAACTTTCTTATGCAAAGATCTATAAATCACAAGAATATCTGGCATCTCTGGGAACCATTCATTATCGCTCACTGTTTGGCAGCTACAGTTTGACGGTTGGGGATACGGTCTTTGCGATGGTCGCCAGCGGTGAGTTATATCTTCGGGCCTGCGAGCAGAGCGTACAGTACTGTGTAAAAAATCCGCCTGTCTGGCTGACATTTATAAAGCGCGGGCGCCCGGTGGTACTTAACTACTATCAGGTGAATGATGCGCTGTGGCAAAACCAGCCACAGCTGGTGTCGCTATCACGATATTCGCTGGATGCAGCAGTTAAGGAAAAACAGAGTCGCTTTGCTCAACATCGTCTGCGGGAACTACCAAATATGACGTTTCATCTGGAGACGCTTTTAAATGAGGCAGGAATTAAAGATGAGGGAACATTGCGATCGTTGGGCGCCCAAATGTGTTGGCTGAAACTGCGGCAAAATAATCCAGCCCTGACGGTAAAAATACTTTATGCCCTTGAAGGCGCGGTCGATGGTGTGCATGAAGCTGCGCTCCCGGCGGTCCGTCGCCAGGAGCTGGTGGAGTGGGTCAGTTCTCTTACGCCGGAACCGGGGTATTAGAAGGCAACACAGCAATTTGCTGTTGTAAGCGCCGGATTTCCGGGAGCAGGGCGATCAATAGCCCAACTTGCTGTATAACAAGCGGTTCTTTACTATCCGGACGTGGCTCAATATGCTGAATTCGATGCTTCAGCCCCTCCAGCGCCTGGTAGACGCGCTGTTCGTCTGCGGGTTGATAGTGAAGCGCGTCATCAACATAGCAGACGGCATCATCCAGTAACGCCAGAACCTCCGGGTTGGTTAACTGTTCGCGATGTGCGCCAAGGGCGGAAATGTAGCTGGTAAACGTATGATTGAGGCACAGTAAGCGAAACGCTGTTTCTCGCGTTTGGGCCGTGACATCCGGTTCACTCGACATGTTCGACACCACGGAGGCAAGCTCTGCATCACGATTGTGCGCGTCACGACGGGCGATACGGTATGCCATACGATTATCACGACCCTGATGATATTGTTCAAGAATAGCATCGAGGTAACGACAGTTTGCGTCAGTGGCCCGCTCAATGACACGCGGCAGGTTACGAAAACGCCAGTCTGGCCAGATAAAACTGACGGCTGCCCAAGCGATGGCACACCCAATCAGCGTATCGATGACGCGCGGCAGCGCCACTTCGAAACCTTCACCGAGCAGATTAAAGCACAGCAATACCAGCAGCGTGATAAACATCGTGGCGTGTGCATACTGGACGTTGCGAAAGGCAAAAAACAGTACGCCAGTGATCACCAAAAGTATCAACTGACCTTCCAGAGAGGGAACGAACCACAGAATAGGCAAACCAATGGCGATCCCTACCAATGTGCCGATAATCCTTAGCGCCAGGCGATGTCGGGTGGCGTTGTAGTTTGGCTGACAGACAAACAGACTGGTCAGCAGGATCCAGTACCCGTGGTTCATCCCGGTAATCTGGATGATGGCATAGCCGACACAAAGCACCAGCGACATGCGCACGGCATGGCGAAACAGGGCTGACTCAGGCGTAAAATTACGGCTCAGGCGTAACCAGATATCGCTGAACCCATGCGGACTGTCATCGGCGAGCTGATTTTCAGACTCATTACGCGAGAGTACCTGGGCCTGTTCTGACTCGATGGTGGCCAGTTGGGCGTCGATAGCTCGCAGGTTTGAGAGCAAAAATCCCAGCGTGTTGAGCAGGTCTGCAGGCGCACCGCTCGCACGCATACGCTCCAGGGCGGCATCTATATGCGTGAAGACGCGCTCAAAGTGCGGATCGTGCTGGTAAGGCGTACGTAATAAAATACAGCGGGACAACTGGGTACAGGCTTGCCCCTGCATCGACATTAAGCGCTGGAAGCGAAACATTACGTCGCTGTGACGGAAATGGTCGCGTAGCGTTTGATACTGAATATGTGAGGAGCTGGCGCGTTCGTGAATATCCTGCGCTACAAAATAGTAATGTAGCGTTCGACGCGTTCCGCGCTGTCCGCGGTCACCGCGCAGGCGAGTCAGTAACGATACTTTGGTCTGGTTTAGCGTCGCCATCAATTGCCCATTAGCGAGGGCCAAATCATATAACGGTGCCTGGCTTTCATCTTCAATGTCGGGATCAAAAAGGCGTGATTTCAGTTCCAGGTAGTGCGCTAACTGTTCGTAGCTACGCGCAAGGTTGTCCTGTAGTGGGCGGATGGGGAACAGGAGATGCCCGGTCAGCGTCAGAAGGTTGTACCAGATAGCACCAGCGAGCAACAGGATCGGCTGCTGATACCACTGATCGTAAAGCGACGTTCCCAGCATGGTATAAATGGCAATCAACAACGCACCAAAAGCGATGGTTGCATAGCGCTGGCCTAACCCCCCCAGCAGAATGAAGCCGCTGGTGGAAAGCGTTAATCCAATGGCAAACAGCCATGGCCATGGGAAGAGCAGTTCGACAGAGGCCGAGGCAATAAAAAAGCAGATCAGCGTGATGATCAAATTGCGCAGCCGGCCAGCGAGACGATCGTCCAGATCGGTCAGCGCGGCAGCGACCATACCCAGCGTGAGCGGGATGGTCAGCTTAACATCGCCCAGCCACCAGGGCAGCGCTGTGGTGCCACAAAGCGCGATAAAAATTCTCACGTAGTACAGCCAGGTGCTGTTCCAGGTATAGCGTTTAAGCAGTGGACTTAACATAAAGGCCATCAGTCCTGATTATTCAAAGCGACGGCGCGCATTGGCTTCACGCGCAGCGCGGGCAACTTCGACTGAAACCACCCGACGACCCACCGGCCAGAGCGCAATAGCAGCGATTTTAAAGTTCGCGATGCCCACCGGAATACCAATAATCGAAATGCACTGGGCAATACCGGAGACAATGTGCATCAGGCACAGCCACCAACCGAAGAAAATCAGCCAGAAAATATTGAGCAATGTGCCACCGGTATTAAGAAGCACGTTTTTCCCTGCCGGATTAAGTTCATCGACATGAATCGCTTCGTTGCCATAGGGAAACAGCGAGAGTCGGGTTATTTCCCAGCACGAACGGGTCAAGGGTAATGTAAAAATAAGCACAATACTGACCAGCGTAGCCAATAACCAGGCCAGGGTGGTGGCGAACCCACCCAGCACAAAATTTAAAATATTCAGAACAGTACGCATAAACCCTCGGTTAACTCTGGTTTTCTGTGAATTCGGCAATTGTAACGTTTTTTTGGGCTGGAGCACGTTTTCTCTGGCGGTTACACTGATAAGCAAACCTCTTCGTGTGGATCCGCTTGAGTCTTATGGAACTGAAAGCAACTTCTCTTGGAAAACGTCTGGCACAACACCCTTACGATCGGGCCGTTATTCTCAATGCCGGGATTAAAGTTTCCGGCGATCGTCACGAGTATCTTATTCCCTTCAATCAGTTGCTGGCTATTCATTGCAAACGCGGCCTGGTATGGGGCGAGCTGGAGTTTGTACTCCCGGATGAAAAGGTGGTTCGCCTTCACGGTACAGAGTGGGCGGAAACCCAGCGCTTCCATCATCATTTAAATGCGCTCTGGCAACAGTGGAGCCAGGAAATGAGTGACGTTGCTGCGGGGGTTTTACAGCAGCAGTTGGATGCGATTGCATCCCGGACAAGTGAAAATAAATGGCTGACGCGTAGCCAAACCTCAGGATTGCAACAGCAGATCCTCCGTGCCTTTGCTGCATTGCCGCTACCGGTGAAGCGGCTGGAAGAATTTGAAAATTGCCGGGAGGCGTTACGCCAATGCCAGGCATGGTTGCAGGATATTGAGGCCTGTCGTTTACAGCACAATCAGGCATATACCGATGCGATGCTGGCGGAGCATGCCGAGTTTTTCCAGCACATTGAATCTTCGCCGCTGAACCCTGCCCAGGCGCGCGCGGTAGTGAATGGTGAGCAAGCATTATTGGTGCTTGCAGGGGCGGGAAGCGGCAAAACATCGGTTCTTGTCGCTCGTGCGGGTTGGTTGTTAGCGCGAGGCGAAGCGGCGGCTGAACAAATTCTGTTGCTGGCGTTCGGTCGTAAAGCAGCTCAGGAGATGGATGATCGCATCCGTGAACGTCTGCATACGGACGAGGTCACCGCGCGGACGTTTCATTCACTGGCGCTGCATATTATTTCGCAGGGCAGCAAAAAAGTCCCGACAGTTAGCAAGCTTGAAAATGACGCCGTTGCGCGCAGCAAACTCTTCATTACTACCTGGCGTCAGCAGTGCAGCGAGAAAAAAGCGCAGGCCAAAGGTTGGCGACAGTGGTTAGAAGAAGAGATGCAGTGGTCTGTACCTGAAGGTAACTTCTGGGACGACGAAAAATTACAGCGGCGTTTGGCCTCCCGGCTCGATCGCTGGGTTAGCCTGATGCGTATGCATGGCGGAGCGCAGGCGGAGATGATTGCCAATGCCCCGGAGGAGATCCGCGACCTGTTCAGTAAACGCATAAAGCTCATGGCGCCCCTGCTCAAAGCCTGGAAGAGCGCCCTGAAGGACGAGAATGCCGTCGATTTTTCCGGGTTAATCCATCAGGCCATTGTTATTCTGGAAAAAGGGCGGTTTATTAGTCCCTGGAAGCATATTCTGGTCGATGAATTTCAGGATATTTCTCCTCAGCGTGCCGCCTTGTTGGCCGCGCTACGCAAGCAAAACTCGCAGACTACGCTGTTTGCCGTAGGCGATGACTGGCAGGCCATTTACCGGTTTAGCGGGGCGCAACTATCTCTGACCACCGCGTTCCAGCAAAACTTTGGCGAGGGCGATCGCTGTAATCTGGATACGACTTACCGTTTCAATAGCCGTATTGGCGAGGTCGCAAATCAGTTTATCCAGCAGAATCCTCATCAGCTTACGAAACCGCTCAACAGCCTGATGACAGGGGATAAAAAAGCCGTCACCTTGCTTGATGAAAACCAGTTGGATCTGCTGTTGGATAAACTGTCGGGTTTTGTGAAAACAGAAGAGAGAATTCTGGTCCTGGCGCGATACCATCATCTGAAACCGGCCAATCTGGAGAAAGCGGCTACCCGCTGGCCTAAGCTACAGCTGGATTTTATGACTATCCATGCCAGTAAAGGGCAGCAAGCGGACTACGTTATTGTCGTCGGTCTTCATGAGGGTAATGATGGCTTTCCTGCGCCAGCCCGCGAGTCGATTATGGAAGAGGCGTTGCTCCCGCCGGTTGAAGATTTTCCGGATGCCGAAGAGCGAAGGCTGCTGTATGTGGCACTAACGCGCGCACGTCACCGGGTGTGGTTGCTGTTCAATAAAGAAACACCATCGTGTTTTGTTGATGAGCTTAAGCGACTGGATGTACCCGTAACGAGGAAACCCTGAAACGCAGGCGGTAGTTGCCGCCTGCCTGGGCATTATTTGAGGCGTTCTGCCAGATAACGGGCGTAATCCGGAATTAGTATGTCCGTCGCATCGTTGAAGTTTGGCGACTGGATAATAAAATCGGCGGTCGACACGTTGGTGGCGACCGGAATGTTCCAGACTGTGGCCAGGCGCAGCAGGGCTTTGACATCAGGATCGTGGGGAACGGCGTTGAGCGGATCCCAGAAGAAGATCAGCACATCTATTTTCCCTTCTGAAATCAGCGCACCCACCTGCTGGTCGCCCCCCATTGGACCGCTCAGCATCGCGTTGACGTCCATTCCTGTCGCGCGTTGAATTAAGTTGCCTGTTGTTCCCGTGGCATACAGAACGTGTTTTTCCAGCAACGGCTGGTGGCGTTCCACCCAGCTCATCAACATCTTTTTACAGTGATCGTGTGCCACCAGCGCAATATGCTTACGCGCTGGCAATGCGCGAGTCGTTAATTCCATAGTACAGCTCCCAAGTTAACCTTGTTACAGAGTACTGGAAGCACTTGACGCTGCAAGAGAAAGACAAAAAAAATGCGTATGGGAACATAAATGTCATGAAGAAGGCTGTTTCTGGGCCCACTGCAGAAAGTTACTTCGCGTTTGGGCGTCGGCCTGCTCAAACCAAAATTTTAATCGTTGCTCGGTCAGCGTTTGCGACTGAGGCGGCACCCGATCCAGTTCAGACACCCCAGAAAGCAGCGAGCTGTCGTCGGCCATCATGGTGGCGAATTGTGGCAATGACGCATGTTTAGCCGCTTTGTTATAGCGCTCAGTTTCCATTTCATAATCCACGGTTTTCGCCGTCGAGGTGATTGACAGAATATCCAGCTTAACGGGGATAGGCATGGCGTCCCCATCCAGCAGTTCCACACGAGGTGCATCATCGAAATGTGAGGCATCCCGCTCATTGTTGAGACGAGGAAGATGAAAATTAACCTGGCTGACGAGCTGAGTATCAAAGCTGATAACCAACGGAGGGGAAATATACAGACGTTCTTCGTGGCTGGACAAGCGAAGGGTTTTTTCTACGCGAAATACAAGCTGGTGCCGACCATTTTCCAGCTCAATACTGTCGGCACCACGCAGTAATGAGCTGGAGACTTTTTTTCCGTCCAGCACCAGAAGGTCAATTTCACTCGACAGACGTAAAGAGGTAGCAAAAACGGTTACCGGCAAACACAGAGCAATCAAGGCTGTCACAATGCCGGCTTTCATAGGTCTCTCCTGTCCAGAAAATATCTGCATCAGATGTATCTAAATTTTTCGATGATCATGTTTACTAACATATAGACATATTTTTGAGTTTAGCTCTCATGCGCCAGTATGGGATGAATGGTTGCAAGGCCAGGTTTGTCGTACACTTTGTTAAACAGCCTGGAGGAAGACGATGAAAGAGACCGATATTGCTGGCATTTTGACATCTACCCGTACGATTGCACTGGTTGGTGCAAGCGATAAACCCGATCGTCCAAGCTATCGGGTAATGAAGTATTTACTCGATCAGGGCTATCACGTTATTCCCGTTTCGCCAAAAGTTGCCGGGAAAACGCTGTTGGGGCAACAGGGGTACGCGACGCTGGCGGATGTGCCGGAGAAAGTGGATATGGTGGATGTCTTCCGCAATTCAGAAGCGGCGTGGGGCGTTGCTCAGGAGGCTATCGCCATCGGTGCGAAGACCTTATGGATGCAGCTTGGTGTGATTAACGAGCAGGCAGCAGTACTGGCGCGTGACGCGGGGCTGGCGGTGGTCATGGATCGCTGCCCAGCGATTGAGATCCCGCGCCTGGGACTGGCGAAGTAAGGTTGTGTTGTTGCCTTAAGGCACGTCGATAATCCGGCCCGCGTTGCTGGCCGGATTAGCAGCATAAACCCGATAAGCGAATTGCCATCGGGCTTGTGTTCGCATCAATTACGCAGACGCGGAGCCTGAAGCTGTTTACGGATTGTTCGCGCCAGTTCATCCATCGACGGTTGCTCCGGATGTTCTTCCTGTAGCTCGCCACTCAGCTGTGCTTCGGCCAGATACGTATGCACCGGCAGACCATTATCGTCTTCCATCACCACGTGATACCAGGGAGCGGCGCGAAGTTCGTCGTTAACCGCCAGCTCGTCGGCTGACGGTTCATCAAGCGAATATTCCGGGTCGATATCCACGACCACTCCGAGGTAACCTAACAGGGAATGGCGGACCTGCTGGCCGATACCGAATTTGCTGGCAATCATAGTCACCTCCCGGGAAATAGATACCCTCTATGTAAGGGTAATATTCCACTTTTCAAGTTACATGATGCGACAGGCAAACCCTTTCAGATACAGCCCTTCCGGGTAGGTAGCGATCACCGGGTGATCGGCGGCCTGACGGAACTGCTCTATAAATTGTACATCACGACCAGCATCTATTGCGGCATCAGCGATGATTTTCTGAAATAAATCGGTGGTCATCAGTCCGGAGCAGGAGAAGGTCAGCAATACGCCGCCGGGATTGAGCAACTGAATAGCCAGCATATTGATGTCCTTATAGCCGCGGCAGGCCCCCATCAACTGGCTTTTGTTTTCGACGAACTTCGGTGGATCCATCACAATGACATCAAATTTCTCACCGCGATCGCGGTAAGCGCGCAGCAGTTTGAATACGTCATCACGCACAAATTCAGCTTTGCTCAGATCCAGCTTGTTCAGTTCCACGTTCTGGCGGGCAATATCGAGCGCTTCCTGAGAAGTATCGACGCTGACCACCTGGCGGCATCCGCCCATTAATGCTGAGACCGCAAAGCCGCCGGTATAAGAGAAACAGTTCAGAACCCGTTGATTTTCTACATAACGACGCGTGGCCAGACGGCTGTCGCGTTGATCGAGGTAATAACCGGTTTTGTGACCGTGCTGAATATCAACCAGCAGCTTCATCCCGTGCTCTTCGATAGGCAGCAGGGCTGGCGGCACTTCGCCCGTTACCGGCCCTTGGGTCAGCTCCATTCCTTCTTTTTTACGCACGGCCACGTCGCTGCGGTCATAAATAGCGCAGTCCGGGAACACAATTTGCAGGGCGCTAATCAGCGCGGCGCGTTGATATTCAGCACCAGCGCTGAGCAGTTGCAATACCAGAAAGTTGCCGAAGCGGTCAATGGTGATGCCCGGCAGACCATCGGATTCTCCTGCGATCAGACGATAGCTGTCCAGCCCATCTTTTTTCGCCAGCCAGTCGCGCCATGTTTGCGCCTGTTGCAGACGACGGGTGAAGAAATCAATATCGATGGATTCTGACTTGTCGAATGTCCAGACGCGGGCACGGATCTGCGACGCAGGCGAGTACGCGCCGCGTGCTAACCATTTACCCTGATGGTCAACAATATCGATGGTTTCACCGAGGTTGGCTTTGCCTTCCATACGTGCGACAGCACCGGAAAATACCCACGGATGGCGGCGCAGTAATGATTTATCGCGCCCTTTGGCTAACACTAAACGTACACTCATAATTTACTATTCTGTCAATTCAAAGAAATGGGCGCCATTGTCCTGAGTTTTACGTGTATTTGCAACGCGCGCCGTGATGATAAGGAGAACCGCAATGTCACAAGTCTGCATAATCGCCTGGGTCTATGGTCGGGTTCAGGGGGTAGGATTTCGCTACACCACTCAGCATGAAGCGCAACGTCTGGGATTGACCGGATACGCTAAAAATATGGATGATGGCAGCGTAGAGGTTGTCGCCTGCGGTGAAAGCGAGCGGGTGGAACAGCTAATGAAGTGGTTAAAAGCCGGAGGGCCGAGCAGCGCCAGGGTAGAACGGGTTCTCAGTGAACCACACCGCCCTGGCGACGAGCTAAAGGGATTTAGTATCCGCTATTAAATACATTTGACCGGTTTCGGCAGGCCGGCAATTTTAGTCGCCTGCTTGGCCGGACCTTTTGGGAACAGACGGTAAAGATAACGGCTGTTGCCTTTCTCTTCGCCAAACTTGTTGGCCATCGCTTTTACCAGCATGCGGATAGCGGGGGAAGTATTAAACTCCAGATAAAACTCGCGTACGAAACGCACCACTTCCCAGTGTTCGGGGGAGAGGTCGATACCTTCGTTTTCGGCGATTTTCTCCGCCAGCGGCTCGTTCCACAGCGTGGTATCTTTCAGATAGCCTTCGCTATCGGTACTGATTTCTTTACCTTCAAAGATCAACATAATTCGTCACAGCGTTAGTCAAACTGGCGGCAGTTTACCAAAAAAGAAAGCCCCGCATAAGCGGGGCTGGATAATGCGTGTGGACATCTTAATCGCGGCTGGCGAAGCCCAGAATGCTCAGCAGGCTGACGAAGATGTTGTACAACGAAACGTACAGGCTAACAGTGGCGCGGATGTAGTTGGTTTCACCGCCACGGATGATATTGCTGGTTTCAAACAGGATTGCGCCTGAAGAAATCAGAATAAACACCGCGCTGATCGCCAGATGCAGTGCCGGCAGTTGCAGGAAGATATTCGCAACCATACCGATAAGCACAACCACGATACCTGCCATCAGCATACCGCCGAGGAAGGACATATCTTTACGCGTGGTCAGCACATACGCAGAGCAGCTGAAGAAGACCAGTGCTGTACCGCCCAGCGCCATGCCGATAACATCACCCATGCCCGCAGACAGGTAGGTATTCAGAATTGGCCCCAGAATGTAGCCCAGGAAACCGGTAAAGGCGAACGCTGACAAAATGCCAACCGGTTTATCCGCCGTTTTATAGGTCAGGAACATCAGACCATACATACCCACCAGCGTCAGGATAAGTCCCGGTGAAGGCAGCATCAGCACAGTACTCGCCGTTGCGGTGATCGCCGAAAACGCCAGCGTCAGGCTGAGCAGGAAATAGGTGTTGCGCAGCACCTTATGTGTGCTGAGTAGCGATGTACGATCGCGTGAAGAACTAATAATACGATCCATGAGTCACTCTCTTATGACAGATGTAATTAATGATGAAGGATAATGAAATCAAGGGGAATGACACAGCGGTTTTACCCATCTTTACGCATTTTAAGCCGCCAGGCTTAAGCATATTATTTCAGCAAAAGCTCCCGAATCAGATGTTAGCACTGTATGTGCAAAAATGCCTGTCAGATATCAGCCAGGTAACTGAAAAATATTGCCTTATTCCCGTTTCTCTCTGACAGTGACAGTGGTGCCATCATAAACAGAGCAATAAGGTAAAGGGAATGACTCAAGATAAATCGAAGGTATTTACATTTGCGTTGCTGGCTGCCTGTTTGATGTCGGTAAACGGCGCTACGAGGGCGGCAAATGTTCCGGCAGGAACAGTACTTGCAGAAAAACAGGAGCTGGTGAGAAACAACGGTAGCGAGCCAGCGTCGTTGGATCCGCATAAAGTCGAAAGCAACGTGGAGTTTAATTTAATCAGCGATATGTTCGACGGACTGGTGGCAGTTAAGCCGGATGGGTCTATTGAACCCCGTCTTGCCGCATCCTGGGAGAATAAAGGTAATACCGTCTGGGCCTTTCATTTACGTCCAGGCATAACCTGGTCAGATGGATCGGCTATCACCGCACAGGATGTCGTCTGGAGCTGGCAGCGGCTGGTCTCACCGCAAACGGCTTCACCATATGCCTCGTATCTGGGCAATATGCACGTGGTGAACGCGGTCGATATTGCTCAGGGTAACAAAGATCCCGCCACGCTGGGGGTCAAGGCCCTGGATGATGCCACGCTGGAAATTACCTTAACGCAACCGACGGCGGCATTTCTGGCGATGCTGGCGCACCCGTCGTTGGTCCCGCTCGATAAAGTGCTGATTGGCCGTTTTGGCGATAAGTGGACCCGCCCGGAGCACTTTGTCAGCAGCGGGGCGTACAAATTATCGCAGTGGGTGGTCAATGAGCGCATCGTTGCCGAGCGTAACCCGCATTACTGGGACGATCGGCACACGGTCATTAATAAAGTCATTTACCTGCCCATTAGTTCAGAGTCTGCTGACGTGAACCGCTATAAGGCGGGGGAAATTGACATTGTGTATAGCGTACCGGTCAATCAGTTTGCGCAGTTGAAAAAGACCATGGGCGATGAACTCCATGTCTCGCCTCAGCTTTCAACATATTACTATCAGTTCAATACGACCAGAGCGCCCTTTAATGACCCGCGCGTGCGTCGGGCGCTGAATATGGCGTTGGATAAAGACATCATTGCGCAAAAGGTGATGGGGCAGGGGCAACGTGCGGCGTGGGTTATCAGCCAGCCTGAAATAGGTGGGGTACAACTGCATGCGCCAGAGTATGCGTCGTGGCCACTCGACAAACGTATTGCTGAAGCCAAAAAACTGCTCACGGAGGCCGGATATGGTCCGGAACATCCACTGAGCTTAAATCTGCTCTACAACACCTTCGAAACGCATCAGCGTATTGCGATTGCCGCATCGTCGATGTGGAAGAAAAATCTTGGTGTTGAGGCGAAGCTGCAAAATCAGGAATGGAAAACCATGCTGGATACCATGCACACCGGTAATTTTGACGTTGTGCGCTATGCGTGGATAGCCGACTATGACGATGCCTCAAGTTTCCTCAATATTTTCCGCACCGGCGACAGTGAGAATACCACCGGGTACAGTAACCCTGCCTTTGATGAAGCGATGCATAAGGCAGCGAAAGCAAGTTCACTGGAAGAGCGAGGTAAAGACTACCAGCAGGCTGAAGATCTGTTAGGTGAGGATGTACCTGCTATTCCGATTTATCACTATGTTCGCACTCATCTGGTGAAGCCGTGGGTAGGAGGATTTGCGCCGGATAACCGCGGAAATTACTACACCAAAGATATGTACATCAAAAAACATTAAGCGTGGCAGCCGCTATTTGTGCTGAATAAATGGCCAATTTGTTTTTATTTCAGTCGATTAACACTATTTTGGCTGTTTTTCAGGCAAACGAACACATTGGTACTTTACAGGTCCGTTCGGGATGTTTATAGTGCGCCTCATTGGAAGCGTGGCCGAGCGGTTGAAGGCACCGGTCTTGAAAACCGGCGACCCGAAAGGGTTCTAGAGTTCGAATCTCTACGCTTCCGCCAAACATGAAAAGGGGTTACCGAAAGGTAACCCCTTTTTGCTTATAGGGAAAATTCGAAACCTGTCACTGTAAGAGTTGGTGGTGTTACGTTGCCTAAAATTGGTAAGTGAAGGCATAATCGAGCAACCATCATACTCCCCACTTCAACCCGGGCGGGCTATAGGTAACTTCTTTTTCGCTGGATATAATTGGTTCTGACTCTTCAAAAATAAAGCCCTCAACATTAAGTGTGAGGGCTGTTAATAATTAATTGTTAAATTTACCTAAATAGATTATAGCCGCGTTGTTCTCGATGAATAATGAATAATATTCATTAGATGATACGGGTTGAATTCCTTTATTAATCATGTTAGCAAGTTGGTTTTTGCTTTCATCCACATCAGTATAACCATGCCTGGTTTGAGGTAATCCTTTATTAACTAATTGAAAGGATGCTAAGAATTGGGTGGCCGGATAAACGAAATAGCCTATAAGTGGTTTATTATCTATTAATAATTTTGCTCTTTCATTTTTATTCAATTGACCTACAGTACCAATGGATGTGATGTCTTTATGAGTGGCAATGTCCTGCGCAATCATGCTAAAAACAAAATCTTCATATTGTTGTTGTGACTTCATAGCGTTGCTTAGTTGAGCACTAAAAGCAAGCGAGGCAATGACTGGAATCAGTGCCGCGTATTTAAAACGAGGAGCGAAACGCATAACCGGTATAGCAATTATAACCAGTATAACTGAAAACGAGACTAAAGTACGGGGAAGGACTGGTGCGTCCTGAAGTAATAATGTTGGCCCCATAAGTGAAATAATGAATATTAAAAAGGAGATGGCTCCATACAAAATAAATGATGCTATTTGCTTTATATTAGTACGGTAAGCAATGAGCATAAACACGCAATTTATTAGTATTGGGATTGCGAAGTAAATATAAACTGGGTGGTATAGATAAGAAAGAACCATTTTTTTTAGGGCAATTAATGTTTTGGCCAGATGCTCTAACCCCCCTTGATCTAAATGTATCAATTCTGCTCGAGAGTTATTTTTTGGCGAGAAGAAAAGCATGTAGATAAGAAAAAACGATACGAATAAAATCGTTCTTTTGAATAAGAAAGTTATTGACTCCTGAAATTTTATATTATTTTTTGTTGCGATGATGATCATATCAATTGCAAGCAAGCCAATAAAAATATTGGCACATGGTTGATATAAGGTTAAAGATAATACGCCAACGATTAATTTTGTCGCAATTTCTATCGTCAGATTTTTATTTTTATAGGTATATGCAATCACCGCAAGGAAAAAGGCTATCGACATGCCGAGACTATCATACCTGTACGCAATATTCTGCAAAATGAATGGATTGAATATTAAAAGTGCTGCCACCATATTTGCGTTCGGAATGTCTGATCTAATCAGGTGCTTACTGAGCGCAAGCGCAGATGCGCCTAAGAAAATACATGATGCGAGCATTGTATAAGGAAATAGGTCCAGGTTATAGTGTCCGCTGGCAGAAAAAAATCTTGCTAAAATATCTGCAAAAGGGCGACCCAGACCACGCCAGCCGTAAACTCCTGTTATGGATCTGTCTAAATCATCCCTGTAATATATGCCCGCCTGGATTAAGGGATAAATAAACAACAGGGCTAATCCTGAGTAAATAAACAATGCTTTTTTATCGTATCTAGAGAACATGTTAAATCCCATCTTGTTTTTTAACTATATAGCGTGGTCGTTGTTTGGTTTCGATGTAGATTCTACCTATGTACTCACCAAGCACACCGATACCAATTAACTGAATCCCACCAAGGAAAAGGATTGAGACAATGATAGATGGATATCCCGCAACCGGATTTCCCCAAAAAATCTTGTCTATAATCATCCATGCACCGAACAAGAAGGATACAGCGGCTACAAAAAAACCAATGTAGGTCCATATTCGCAATGGGAACGTTGAAAAACTGGTAATACCCTCCAGAGCAAGATTCCACAATTTCCAGCCATTAAATTTTGATTTACCCGCAATGCGTCCTGCTCGTGTGTACTCAACAACATCAGTACTACCACCTACCCAGCTAAGCACACCTTTCATAAAGAGATTACGTTCCGGCATGAGTTTGATGTTATCAACTACATCGCGGGACATAAGTCTAAAGTCACCAACGTTTTCTTCGATCTTCGGATCGCTTATTTTATTGTGTAATTTATAGAACCATTCAGCGGTTTTGCGCTTCAGTTTTCCATCCGTTGAGCGGTCTGCACGCTTTGCCAGCACAATATCTGCACCCGCAAGCCACTTTTCGACCATCAATGGAATTATGTCGATTGGATCCTGTAGGTCAACATCGATAGGAATAACTGCCTCACCAGAGGAACGCTCAAGGCCTGCAAAAATTGCTGGTTCTTTTCCAAAATTGCGTGTAAATGAAATGGGGACGACGAGCTTATCAGATACGGCGAGAGCATTAATGATTGATTCTGTAGCGTCTTTGCTACCGTCGTTGATAAACACAATTTCGACATCATATTTTTTTAGTTCTTCATGCCTACGCACCGTGTTGTAGAAAATAGGTATTGTATCTTCTTCATTGAACACCGGAACAATCAGAGAAATTTTCATTTCGGATCCCTAAAAACAATGAACCTTGAGTATAAGAAGCCACATACCAGGCTGATAGAGGAGAACTCTATCAACGTTATGAGAGGGGAAATGTTGTAGTGATCGGATACCTGACCAGAGATAAAGCTCAGTAGCCCCATAAATCCAACAAATAGCACATACCCCCGGCTGGTGGCTTTTGCACTAAATGTAAATTTTGCGTTGGCAAAAAATGAAAATGTCACAGCTATCAAAAACGCCACCACGTTGCTCACGGCCTGGTCATTTTTCATGATGTAGACCATGATGCCGAACACCGTCCAATGTAATGCCGTGTTTACAATCCCTACGGAAATGTAGCGTGAAAGTAGCTTTATCATAATTAAGAAAGGTCTAATAGAAAGTGTGCGAGTTTAACATTGATGCAAAACGAGATCGACACCTCGACTTTGACCTTTCGCAGAGGCTTGTTTTGCGATACCTCCGAGCGACTGTGCCGGGGGCGCGGTTTTCCGCTGAGCCACAAGACTGCAACACTAACTCTCAGAAATGAGAGGCCGATCCTCTGAGCAGGACTTTTGTCCTCAATCCCCTGCAAACGTCTGGTTACAATCCCTGCATATCTTCAATACCCATAATTCAGGAATTGTTATGACTGCACATATTAATGCTAAACCGGGTGATTTTGCGCCAACTGTGATTATGCCGGGCGATCCTCTACGCGCGAAGTTTATTGCCGAAAACTATTTAATGGATTACCGCGAAGTTACCAATGTGCGCAATATGTTGGGCTATACCGGTCTTTATTTTGGACAACCTGTTTCGGTAATGGGACACGGCATGGGCATTCCTTCAATGACGCTTTATGCCCATGAGCTGGTACATGATTTTGGCGTGCAGAGAATTATTCGCGTCGGTAGCCTGGGGGCAACCCAACACCATGTCAAAATGCGCGATATTATCCTTGCCGTCGCTGCCGGAACGGATTCCGTTACTAATTTAAAACGTAGCGCGGGCTACGCAATGGCGACGTCTGCGCATTTTCCATTATTACAGCAGGCGTGGACGTTGGCACAAAAGGCCGGAATCGATATTAAGGTCGGTAACGTCTTCAGTGGCGACCTTTATTACGACCCTGACGAAAATTTAATTCCGGCACTGGAAAAATTCGGTGTGCTGGGGGTGGATATGGAAGTAGCTGGACTGTATGCACTAGCGCATCAGTTTAGTATTGAAGCACTGGCTATTTTAACCGTATCCGATCATTGCCTGACAGGAGAAGAAACGACGGCAGAGGAACGACAGTTAACCTTTAAAAATATGATAGAGCTGGCGCTAAATACGGCCGTTACGGCTTAGCCCCGTCTTTTAATTGAACCAATCAGAGATGGCATTATATGAAGAATAAAATAGCACTTACGCTGATTAGTTTTCTGGCAAATTTTATTATGGCAGGGTTTGCCAGCCAATTCGGCATGCTGATTGAACCGATTGCAGTGCGCTACAGTGCCGATGTAAATACTGTCGCCTCAATATTTTCGTTACTCAATGGCGGAGCACTAGCTGGGACCATCGCCGCCTTTTTCCTGATAGAAAAAATCGGTGTGAAGCGTATGACGCTGATTATCTATTCGATAGTATTCCTCTGCGCGCTGGCAATGCACTTAAGCCCCGGCTTATGGCCGGTGATGGTCGCCATGACCTTAGTGGGATTCTGCGGCGGTATTGGTCTGTGCGTGGCGGGAACAATCGTGGTTTCGGTTTGGCAGGATCGTATACAGAGCACGATGCTGGTGGTTCAGGATGCCACCTTTAACGTTGCGGGCGTGGTTTTTCCGCTGATCACTACCTTTGCCCTGACGCATAATATGTCGTGGAGTTATAGCTACCTTAGCGTTGGCATAGTGGCCTTACTCACGCTGGGAGTTGTGATACTAACCCGCTTCAATGCCTGCGAAACGGCTCCTGCGGCGGATCGCACAGATGCAGTGAAATCAGAGTGGAATCCTGGGATTATCAGCGGCGGTATAGGTCTGTTTTTAGGCATGCTGGCGCTGTATACCTTCCTCACCTGGGCACCGTTATTTGTGAAGAACAAGTTTGGTATTCCATTTGAAGAGGCCGGGAATATTATTACCCAATACTGGGGGGCTGCGCTGGTCGGGGCGTTAGTATCTACCGTGATTGTTTCCCGGGTGAAGATCCATTATTTCCTGCTCAGTATTATTCTTCTGGCGTGTGTGATTACTACCATTATCGTTACGAAAGAACAGATCTCTGGGCTTGATTATCTCGCTTACAGTTATGGGTTTGTCTGTGCGGCGTTGTATAACTCCTTTATTGCTTATGGCGTTTCGTTTGTTAAGCGTGCGAGTAGTCAGAACGTTTCTTATATTTTAATTAGTGGTAGCGCCGGGGCTATGTTTAGTCCTGCGATCAGTGCTCTGATGGAAAAAACGATGGGATTGCAGAAAATAATGTATGCAATACCGGTGTTGTATTTAATTATCTTCGTCATGCTGATGGGGACACTCAAACTCAAACGTAAATAAATACAGTAATAACGCTTACCTCCTTAATTAGATAGCCAGCCGCCACACCCTTTATCGGGTGGGGCGACACACAACCTTACTCAAAGGAATTGAAAATGCTGAAGAAAAAAATATCAATGCTTAAAAAAACAGTTCTGGGCACTGTAATTGCTATCAGCTGTACGCAAGCACTTGCGGCTGATTATACTGATGGCAATATTCGTAAAAATGATTTTAACTGGATGCAATTGAATTTAATGCAAAGCGTGGATGCGAAAGTACCGTATGGTATTCGTAATGACACCTATCTGGAACTGGAGTTCGGTGCACGTTCCGGAATTATCGATCTGTATGGTTATGTCGATTTCTTTGATATTTTAGACAGCAAGCAGGACGACCGTCACGGTGGTGATAACTTCTTCGCCAAGATATCTCCACGGTTTTCCCTGGATGCTATTTTCAATAAAGATTTATCCGTTGGCCCATTTAACGAATTTTATATCGCGACGGTGAATAACATCGGCGATCGGGAATTGTTTGAACATTATGTCGGTTTAGGTACGGATGTTAAGGTCCCATGGTTTGGTATGGTGGGAATGAACATCTATGCCCACTATGTTCGTGAAAACTATGGCGCGGATAACGAAGGTAAGTGGGATGGCTACATGTTCTCGACCAACTGGTCGACGCCGTTCTATACCTTCGCTAACGGCAGCTATCTCAACTATCAGGGATACTTTGACTATCAGTTTGCCGCTAACAAGATTGCTAACCAGCCGCTGTATAGCAATAACGCGATTGAATGGTATAACGGAATTTACTGGCATTCAGAACACTATGCGGTAGGTTATGGATTGAAGTATTTCCGCAATATGGCATTGATGGAAAATCACGGTGGAGCAGGGCGCACCACCGGTCTTGGTCACTACTTCAACCTCACCTATAAGTTCTGATAGCGACCCGACGGCACACCAACACTCAGAATGGTTGGTGTGTCAGTCAATGATGTCGTTACCGAGAAATTGGCGTAAACCTTCCAGATCCTTAATTTCCAGACCTTGTTTCGTACGCGTTACCAGCCCGGCATCCGTCAACGCTTTTACCGCCCGTCGATATACCCTGTCGGTCGTGCCGAATCGCTCCGCTTCCTGATATTTTTTATGAAAACCATCCATCGGTTGTTTGTTCTGATGCTGGCGATACAGGTCGTACGCTACGTTGTGTACGATTGGGTAGAGCATCCGGTGCAGGAAAATTTCTAACATATCCTGATAGTCAACGGCCATCGCGCTGGCGAAAAATATCGCCAGTCTGGGGTGTTGGTTCAGCGCCTCTTCCAGGCGTTCACAGCTGCACACTGCTACGGTCAGCGGCTCTTCGGCTACAATATCCAGTTGGCAGCGGTAACCGGTAAAAAATTCCATTTCTCCAAACAGTTGTTCATCACATTCCATTGCGCCCAGTTGAAAACGACGCCCATTCTCAGCGCTGTAGCGCAAAGAAATTCTGCCCGACTGCACCATAATCAGTCGATCAACAATTTGTCCCTGGCGATAGAGATATTCATCTTCCAGGATAATCTGAGTTTCAGAGAGCAACTCCTGGAATATTTTCTCGATTAAGGCATCATCCTGCTGCCAGATATTGTGAAAACGACCTTTAGTGAGGGGTTTAAGCTGCATGGCCTAACGTCTTATGGTTTGAGATATTTCTTATTCTGACTGTATGCCATTCGCTGAGCAATGTCATTAAGCGTGGACACTGGATCATAAAAGGGCCAGCGCGATGCTGACCCCAACGTACTACGGATGGCTGATAAAGCGAGACAGGCGCTGGCGCAACACGCGGTTTTCCTGACGCAACTGCGCGTTCTCTTCTAACAACGTCAGCGCAACGGCGATTCCCGGCCAGTCAAGCTCCAGCTCCTGGCGCAGGCGCATTGCGCGTCGCATTACGGTCAGGGCATGATCGTCAAAGGTCTCGTCTTCATGGGGTTCAATCACCCCTAAGCCGACAATCTCATGCAGTTCCTCTTCTGATACACCGGTGTACAGGCAAAATTCGGTAATGGTAAAGGTGACGGTGACATTAGCCATTATGCTTTCCCCCACTCTTTGCGCGGATCAAAGGTCTTTTGTGCATCTGCCAGCTGTTGCCACAGAGCGGCGCTGGCGTCGTCAGGTTTCGGCGGCATCACGATTTTGATCACCGCGTACAAATCGCCGGTATGTTTTTTACTCACCAGACCTTTGCCCTTAATGCGTAACCGCTGCCCGGCCTGACTGCCCGCAGGGATGGTTAACAGGATGCTTTCTTTCAGCGTAGGTACGGTCACTTTTGCGCCCAAAGCGGCTTCCCACGGTGCTACGGGAACGACAATTTCCAGATCCTGATTGACGATATCAAACAGTGGGTGCGGTGCGATATGAATCACCAACCACAAATCACCGTTCGGTCCTCCGTTTTCACCAGGGGTACCCTGGCCTTTCAAACGGATGCGCTGACCGTTGCCCACGCCTGCCGGGATTTTGACGTTCAGCGTTTTGGGAATTTCCCGTTCAACCATACCGAAGGCATTGTAAACCGGCAGGTTGTAACTGATAGTGCGGCTATGCTCAGTGAGCGTTTCTTCGAGGAATACGGCAACTTCAATTTCAATATCGTGTCCGCGGCTGGCATGGCGCTGTCGCGTGTGGTGTGTATGCTGACCAAAAATGGAGGAGAAAATATCGTCGAAATCTTCGGCGCTGTAGTTTTGGTTCTCTCCTTGCTGGAATTGACGGTTGAACTGAGGGTCGTTGCGGTGCTGCCACAACTGGTCGTACTCGGCGCGTCGTTGTTCATCACTCAGTACTTCCCATGCTTCAGCGACCTCTTTGAACCGGGCTTCTGCGTCAGGTTCTTTGCTGACATCAGGATGGTATTTACGGGCGAGTCGACGATAGGCGGTCTTGATTGTCTTGAGATCGTCTGTCGGTTTCACGCCCATAATGGCGTAATAATCCTTTAATTCCATAGCGTTCTCTCGTGTAAATCAACACTTGCAGAAGGTGAACCCTGACAAAAGGTGTCACCGCTAAGTTTAGGGTAATCCTGATAACGGCGAATGCCAACCGGGAAGAAAGGATATCGTTATAAACAATGGAGTCGCACCACCAACAGCGCTTTACAAGCTTGTGGCGTCTGTTGTGTGGTGCGAATAGTCGGGTTAGCGAAATATCAGGATTTGGTGATCAGGAAGCGGACCGTATCTGCATAGTTCTGTACGAAAGAATTAAGGTCATCTGATTTCAGCCCCTTCGGATTGATCATATATTTACCGTTAATAAAAATGGCAGGCACACCTTTTAAATCTACAGCTTTAGCCATTTCCTGTTGTTTGGCAGTGAGCGATTTCACAGCAAAGCTATTCCACGCGGCATCATAATCGCTGGCGCTAACACCGGCGTTGATAAATACGTTACGAATATCGTCTGCTGTCTTAATTGTTTGTTTTTTCTGCACGGCATCAAACAGTAATGGTTTCACTTTGTCCTGCACGTTCAGGAGAATGGCGACGGACCAGGCATGCGTCATGTCTTGCCCCAAAGGGCCTAAAAAGTCGACGTGATACTCGGTGAGTTTGACATCAGCAGGCAGAACTTTTTTCACGTTATCAGTCACTTTAAACACTTCATCATATTGATAGCATGAAGGGCAGTAAAACGAGAAAAACTTCAGCGCCGCCGGTGCTGTAGCGACAGGTTTCTCAAGTGAGATAAATTGTTTGCCGTCGGTAAATGTTGCTGCCTGGGTGCTAACTGTGAAAAGTAATCCAATCAGGGGTAATAAATATTTTTTCATTTCCATATACTCTAAATAACATTTATTAAACAAGTTGTTCTTGAAATGAACGGGTGTCCATTGCGTTTCGCTATAATACGATACTCACATTGAAAATGTACTGCCCCTTACTTTCATTTACGCATCAATACATGGCAGTGCGTTAGAAGTGTCTTTTTTAAACCAGCGTGAAATATTATGCGGAATCTTTCGTAAGGCATGAATAATAACTGGCGTAACCTTTTAAGAGTTATTTAATTCGCAATGTTATATTGTAATAAATAATGCTGAGAATATGGTGAATAATGATTTCAAATATAGCGTATTTATTGCGCGAAGGCGTGTAAAACCTTCAAACAGCAGGACATAACTTTACAGCGCAAAGGTTGCTAAAACCTGGCGAGTGGTTAAGATAACCCGCATCAATCAGTGAGGGTAGAATGGCGAAACGTCAACGGCTGGGATGGTGGTTCCTCTGTCTGGCATGTGTTGTGGTGATGGTTTGCACCGCGCAGCGCATGGCGGGCCTGCATGCGTTGCAGATGAACACCGTTGCTCCAAACGTTGTCACAAGCGAACAAGCGCAACCTGATGAGGCTACCCCGGTTACGCCATGTGAACTGAGTGCGAAGTCGTTACTGGCTGCGCCACCGGTACTGTTTGAGGGCATTATTCTGGCGCTGTGTCTGCTGCTGTCGCTGCTGGCACCAGTGCGGGCGTTTCGTTTACCTTTTTTCCCACCGCGAGCCATCTCGCCGCCCACTCTTAGGGTACATCTCCGATTTTGCGTCTTCCGTGAATGACAGAACAGCCGTTGCTGACTGTTAGATAATTATTCACGGAGAAAAACTATGATGACTGTTTTCAGGCAGGCGCTGCTCTGTCTGTTATTACTCTGGCTGCCCGTATCCTGGGCGGCTGAACCCGGCTGGCTACGTTCACCCGATAACGATCACGCCAGCGTGCAATTACGTGCCGATACGTCCGCAGTCGGTGAAACCCGCCTGCTGCTGGACGTTAAACTGGAAGATGGCTGGAAAACCTACTGGCGTTCGCCGGGGGAGGGGGGCGTCGCGCCGTCTATCGCCTGGAAGGGCGAAATGCCCACGGTTGACTGGTTCTGGCCAACCCCTGCGCGTTTTGAGGTCGCCAATATCACCACCCAGGGGTATCACGATCGGGTGACGTTCCCGATGATGGTGCGCGGCAGATCGCCCGCCACGCTTAGCGGCGTGTTGACGCTATCCACCTGTAGCAACGTTTGCCTGTTGACGGATTTCCCCTTTTCCGTAATGCCCACCGCCGAGGATCCGACTTTTGCGCATGACTACGCTCAGGCGATGGGGCAGATCCCGCTCGCCAGTGGCCTGACTGATTCTCTTCATGCCGGAGCGCGTGCCGGAGAGCTGGTCGTTGAGGCGCAGCGCGCCGCAGGCTGGACTGCGCCTGGGCTGTATCTGGATGCCGTAGATGATGCGGATTTTGGTATGCCGCAAATCCAGGTTGACGGGGAAACGCTACGCGCCACGGTACCTGTACATGATGGCTGGGGGGAAGGCGCGCCGGATCTGCGCGGTAAGTCGGTCACGCTGGTGCTGGCTGATAACGGCGTGGCACAGGAAAGCCGTCTTGCTATTGGTGAAGCGCCAGCCAGTGATAACGCCTCACTCCCGCTGTGGCAGGTGGCGCTAATGGCGCTATTGGGCGGGTTGATTCTCAACCTGATGCCCTGCGTGTTACCGGTG
The DNA here is from genome assembly GCF_005281355.1 of Citrobacter sp. wls615. NCBI lineage: Bacteria > Pseudomonadati > Pseudomonadota > Gammaproteobacteria > Enterobacterales > Enterobacteriaceae > Citrobacter > Citrobacter sp. wls615. The sequence continues at coordinate 25,350 of NZ_SZXM01000015.1, forward strand.
CTGGGCATGAAGCTGGGTTCGATTTTACTGGTCGAGGAAAAAAGCCGCCGCCAGATTCGTCGTCAGTTCCTCGCATCGGTAGCCGGAATACTGGTCTCCTTTATGGCTCTGGCGCTATTGATGACGGTACTGCGGTTAACCAATCAGGCGCTTGGCTGGGGGATCCAGTTCCAGAATCCGTGGTTCATTGGCGTTATGGTGTTGGTGATGCTGACGTTTAGCGCCAGCCTGTTCGGGTGGTTTGAATTCCGCTTGCCTTCGGTGATGACCACCACGCTGGCGACTCACGGCGGCAACGGTCTGTCGGGGCATTTCTGGCAAGGCGCATTTGCGACCCTGCTCGCCACGCCGTGCAGTGCCCCGTTTCTGGGAACGGCGGTGGCGGTGGCGCTGACGGCCTCATTACCGACGCTGTGGGGGCTGTTTATCGCGCTGGGTTTGGGGATGAGCCTGCCGTGGCTGCTGGTGGCCCTGCGTCCCGGTCTGGCGCTGCGCCTGCCGCGGCCGGGGCGCTGGATGAATATCCTGCGGCGTCTTCTCGGCGTGATGATGCTGGGTTCGGCTATCTGGCTTGCGACATTGCTGCTCCCGCATTTAGGGCTGGCAGGGCAAAGTAACGCTAAAGAGAGCGTCAACTGGCAGCCGCTTAGCGAGCAGGCAATTGAAGAGGCGTTGGCGCAACACAAACGTGTATTTATTGACGTCACGGCAGACTGGTGCATTACCTGTAAGGTAAATAAATACAACGTCTTGCATAAAGATGACGTCCAGACCGCGTTGCAACAGCCGGATGTGGTGGCGCTGCGCGGCGACTGGACGCTCCCTTCTGAAGCCATCACCGAATTTCTGAAAAAACGCGGCCAGGTTGCTGTGCCGTATAACCAAATTTATGGCCCCGGTCTGCCGGAAGGTCAGGCGTTGCCAACGTTGTTAACCCGCGATGCGGTACTGCAAACGTTGAATGATGCCAAAGGAGTCACCCCATGAAGATGATGATTGTTCTGCTGTTAACCTTGTTTTCCGCCGTCAGCGTGGCGAAAGAGCCTGCGCCATTTACCCCGGAACAGGAAAAGCAAATCGAAGCGCTTATCCAGGAAGCCCTGTTTAACGATCCCAGCAGTCCACGTATTGGTGCAAAGCAGGCGAAACTGACGCTGATAAACTTTACCGATTACAACTGTCCATACTGTAAACAGCTCGATCCGATGCTGGAGAAAATTGTGCAGAAATATCCTGATGTGGCGGTGGTCATTAAACCCCTGCCATTTAAAGGGGAAAGTTCGGAACTGGCGGCGCGGACCGTGCTGACCACCTGGCATCAGTATCCGCAGCAGTTTCTGGCGCTGCATGAAAAGCTGATGCAGAAGAAGAGCTATCATACTGACGTGAGTATCAAGCAGGCCCAGGAAAAAGCGGGCGCCACTCCGGTGACGCTGGACGCGCAAAGTGCTGAAACGCTGAGTACGAATCTGCAACTGGCGCGACTGGTCGGGGTGCAAGGTACTCCTGCAACGATTATTGGCGATGAACTCATTCCCGGCGCGGTACCGTGGGAAACGCTTGAGGAAGTCGTAAAAGAAAAACTGGCGGCAGCCAATGGTCAGTAAGCTGCGCCGCTGGCTGCGCGAAGGGGTGATCTTACTGGCGTTGTTAGCCGGTGTGATGCTGCTGATGGATGCCTGGCGTGCGCCACAGCTCCCCGCCTCGTTTGACAGTACGCCTTTACAAACGCTGGATGGTGAAACCGTCACGCTGGCGGCGCTGAGTCAAAACGAGCCGGTATTGCTCTATTTCTGGGCAAGCTGGTGCGGCGTGTGTCGCTTCACGACGCCGGAAGTCGCCAGGCTACGTTCGGAAGGGGAAAACGTGATGACCATTGCGCTACGCTCCGGTAATGAAGCCGAGGTATCCCGCTGGCTGTCGCGAAAAGGCGTGGACTTTCCGGTCATCAATGATGCAAACGGGGCCATTTCCCACAGTTGGGCAGTCAGCGTCACGCCCACGCTGGTGGTGATGTCGCAAGGCCGGGTGATGTCTACAACCAGCGGCTGGACCAGCTACTGGGGCATGAAGCTTCGGCTGTGGTGGGCGAAAACGTTCTGATAATCGTGCCGGGGAAACCCGGCATTTTTTATGCTGTCGTCGCTAAAACGGGAGGACATATTTCGTTGTCTGGCGAAGCAAGCAGGGTGATTGGTGTTCAGAATAGGTCACCTTCTCTTTGCAGGAAAATGCAACATGACGAGTTCTGTAGCGTTTGGACCTTCTCTGGTAATGATGATTGCCGCGACATTTGTCCTCGCAGGCATGGTGAAAGGCGTCACCGGTATGGGGTTACCCACCGTGGCGATGGGGATCCTCGGATCGCTTATTTCGCCGGTTGCCGCAGCGGCAATGCTGCTATTACCCTCACTTATAAGTAATTTATTCCAGTTTGGCGGCGGTGGTAATACGCGCAGATTACTCAAACGGCTGTGGCCAATGCTGTTGATGGTGGTGGTAGCGACCCTGCTTGCCAGTGCCTGGATTACCGGCGGCGACACGGCCCGCACCCAGTTTGCGCTCGGCGTAGCGCTGGTGGCTTACGCCATCTGGACGTTGGCGGGTAAGAAGATCGCGGTGGCCGCGCACCGTGAAAAACCGTACTCCCTCGTTATTGGATTCGTTACCGGCTTGCTGACCGGCGGAACCGGCGTATTTGTGATGCCTGCGGTGCCCTGGATCCAATCTCTGGGTTTTGAGAAAGATGAACTGGTGCAGGCGCTGGGGATCTCTTTCACATTTTCAACGCTGGCACTGGCGCTTGGACTGTGGTGGCACAACGCGCTGCCTGCACAGTCGCTGAGCTTATCGGCGTTGGCCATTGTTCCCGCGCTGATTGGTCAGTGGATGGGAACCCACGTACGTCGGGTTATTTCACCGCTGGTGTTTAAACGCTGTTTTCTGTTGTGTCTGCTCGGACTGGGTGTGGAGATGATGTTACGTGCGGTGTGACCCTTCGGTGACTTTAGCGCGCTTTCATGGCATCGTTAATTCAGATATTCAGGGCCAACGAGGTCACTATGGCATCGGTGATGTTAAAGGAAGAAGAGGGCGAACTGGAGTCGCGCATGGCGCTCACTGCAGCAGTCATGGCCGATAAATCGCGCTCGCGTATGCTGTGCGCGCTGATGGATGGCCGCGCCTGGACCGCGACCGAACTCAGCGCTGTCGCGGATGTATCCGCTTCAACCGCCAGCGCGCATCTGGCGCGTTTGTGCGAGCAACATTTTGTGGTGGCGCTCGCTCAGGGAAGGCATCGTTATTTTCGCCTCGCAGGCGCAGAGATTGCTGAGCTGCTGGAACGACTGATGGGGGTGGCGTGGGCGACATCTACCCCTCGAAAAATCACCACGCCCCTGAGTTTGCGGCATGCCCGCACCTGCTACGACCATCTCGCCGGAGAAGTGGCGGTGAGACTGTTTGATACGTTCGTTTCCCGCCAGTGGTTAACGCCGGATGGTGAAACGCTAACTGAACTCGGGCAGGAAAAGCTGACGGAAATGGGGATCGTCCTCTTTACCGGCTCGTCACGGCGAAAATTAGCCTGCGGTTGTCTGGACTGGAGTGAGCGACGTTACCATCCTGGCGGCGTGCTTGGCGCAACGCTGCTACGTTGGTTTACCGAACAAAAGTGGATTAAAACGCAGACCGGTAGTCGCCATGTCACCTTTACTCCACCAGGGATCCGCAAACTCAATAGCGAGTTCGGTATTAAAACAACACGGTAGATGCCCTGTTTTGCGAAAGCGTTCCCGGAAAAATGTCCTGTTTCTGTCACACTCTGTTGTGATTGATAACAACAAGAGGTCGTAGGGATGAATAAATCGTTAATCGCCGCAGCCGTGGCAGGGGCTGTATTAGTGTCAGGCGCCGCGTACGCGCAGACCGCGCCGGAAGGCTATCAGCTTCAGCAAGTATTGATGATGAGTCGGCATAACTTACGTGCACCTTTAGCCAATAACGGCAGCGTTCTTGAGCAGTCCACGCCTAAACAATGGCCGGAATGGGATGTTCCTGGCGGGCAACTCACCACCAAAGGCGGCGTGCTGGAAGTCTATATGGGTCACTACATGCGTGAGTGGCTGGCAGAGCAAGGGATGGTGAAAACGGGCGAATGTCCGGCTCCGGACACGGTCTATACCTATGCGAATAGCCTGCAGCGTACGGTTGCTACGGCGCAGTTCTTTGTCACTGGCGCATTCCCGGGGTGTGACGTTCCAGTTCATCATCAGGAAAAAATGGGTACCATGGATCCCACTTTTAACCCGGTGATCACCGATGATTCTGCCGCCTTCAGCCAGCAGGCCGTCCAGGCGATGGAAAAAGAGCGCAGCAAAATGCAGCTCAGCGACAGCTATCAATTGCTTGAGCAAATGACCGACTACAAAGACTCGCCGTCCTGCAAAGAAAAACAGCAGTGTTCCCTGACCGACGCCAAAGATACGTTCAGCGCCAAATACCAGCAGGAGCCGGGGGTGTCAGGACCATTAAAGGTGGGGAACTCGCTGGTCGATGCTTTTACGCTGCAATATTACGAAGGTTTCCCGATGGACCAGGTCGCCTGGGGGGAAATTAAGTCCGATCAACAGTGGAAGGTGCTGTCGAAGCTGAAAAATGGCTATCAGGACAGCCTGTTCACCTCGCCGGAAGTTGCGCAGAACGTCGCCAAACCGCTGGTGAAATATATTGATAATGCGCTGGTTACCGAACGCGCGAAAGCGCCGAAAATAACCGTGCTGGTGGGGCATGACTCAAACATTGCTTCGCTGCTCACCGCGCTGGATTTCAAACCGTACCAGCTTCACGATCAGAACGAGCGTACGCCGATCGGCGGGAAGATTGTCTTCCAGCGCTGGCATGACAGCAAGGCGAATCGTGATCTGATGAAAATCGAATACGTCTATCAAAGCTCGCAGCAACTGCGTAATGCGGATGTCCTGACGCTGAAATCTCCGGCGCAGCGCGTGACCCTGGAGCTGAAAGGGTGTCCGATAGATGCGAACGGCTTTTGCCCGATCGATAAGTTCGATAGCGTGTTGAATGAGGCGGCGAAGTAAAAGAAAAACTCCCCCGTGCGAGCGGGGGAGTCAGAGCGCTAGACGTTTTTGCGTTCGATAGTCTGTTCACCCCAAAAGAGCGAATCTTTGTCTGTTTTCTCAAAGGCTTTGATGAGCACCTCATCGCTACCTTCTTCCCAAATTTTTTCCGCCAGTTTCTCGTCATAATGCGCGACTTCAAAAATGGCTTCGGCTATTTCCGGCGATGTATTGCGCAGACTTGCCCATTCACCGACGTGATGGGCTTTCGCTTCTTGAGTTGGCATTCGAATCCTCCTGTTGAAGATTAGCCGTTGAGTTTTACTGCCAGACCTGCGACATATTCACCCTGATAGCGGGCGATAGACAACTCTTCCTGACTTGGCTGACGGGAGCCGTCGCCTCCGGCGATAGTGGTTGCGCCGTAAGGCGTACCGCCGCGAACCTGTGAGACATCAAACAGCTCTTGCGCTGCGTAGCCGATAGGCACAATCACCATCCCATGGTGGGCAAGCGTCGTCCAGGTTGAGGTAATGGTTTGTTCCTGACCGCCGCCGGTCCCCGTTGAGCTGAATACGCTGGCGAGTTTGCCGTACAGCGCGCCGGAAGCCCACAGCCCGCCAGTCTGATCAAGGAAGGTACGCATCTGGCCGGACATATTGCCAAAGCGTGTCGGGGTACCAAAAATGATGGCGTCGTAATCAGCCAGTTCTTGCGGGGTGGCGACTGGTGCATTTTGTGTTTTACCGCCCGCCTTGAGGAAAATCTCAGGCTGCATAGTTTCTGGTACACGCTTAATGATGACTTCCGCGCCGTCTACCTTATTCGCGCCTTCTGCAACTGCATGGGCCATAGTTTCAATGTGTCCGTACATGGAATAATAAAGCACTAGTATTCTTGCCTTAACGCTCATATGATTGTTCTCCTGTTCAATGAACCACTTAGATAAGCATAGTCCGAAGATATGAAGCTGCTAGTGACATACATCAGGTGGAGTACTAAAGAGCAAGACTCTGGAGACTCCTTAAGGCGACAAACAAACCTCATTGATGCTTTCTACTCTAAACATAAAGAAGAGTATTACCTTCTTCCTGCTCACAGATATGTTGATAAGGGTAAATCTGGTTTTCACCAGCAACATAAGAATCAGGGTTCTGACTTTCGAAGGATGTTTGAAAATGTAATGTCTGGGGTTATTCCAGAAGGTTCCTTGATTGTTGTAGAGAACTTTGACCGCTTCAGTAGGGCAGATATCGACACAGCTATAGATGATGTTAGGCAGATACTGAGGAAGGGTGTCTCTATTCTGACTCTGGGAGATGGTGAACTTTACGACAAGTCAGCCTTAACAGACCCTGTGAAGTTGATTAAGCACATCATCATAGCTGAGAGAGCACACCAAGAATCTCTTGTTAAGCAAAAGCGTATAGCTCAGGTCTGGAACCATAAGACACAGCTAGCAAGAGAACTTAAGAAGCCTATGGGTAAGCAAGCCCCCGGATGGTTAGAGCTATCAGAAGACGGGTCACACTACATCGTTGATGAAGATAAAGCGTCACTGGTGAATCTCATCTTTGACAAGCGTCTGTCTGGGTTGTCGATGTTTGCTATCTGTAAATGGTTAAACGAACAAGGTTACCCAACCATTAACCAGCGTAAAGTCAGAATATCCAAGACTCAGAAACCGGATGGTAACTGGTCAGCATTAAGCGTTAAACACATCCTGACTTCACGAAGTGTATTAGGTTATCTACCTGCTAAGATTTCTACAGAAGACCGTAAAACCGTATTACGTGAAGAAATTGAAGGGTTCTATCCTCAGATTGTCACAGATTCTAAGTTTTACGCTGTACAGCAATTGTTAGAGGAAACGGGGAAGGGGAAAACATCCAGCGGTGAACACTGGTTATACGTGAATATACTGAAGGGGGTTGTCCGTTGTAAGTGTGGTCTTGTAATGACTCCTACAGGGATACGTAAACCAGTTTACCAAGGTACTTACCGTTGCAATGGCAATAAAGAGTCCCGTTGTAATTACGGTACAGTGTCCAGAAAGTTACTTGATACACAGCTTTGTAGCCGTCTATTCAGCAAACTGTCACAGCTACACGATGAAGCTACTGATACGGACAGGCTAGATGAGCTACAACGAAGATTAACCACCGTTGATATTGAACTGGAAAAGCTTACTGAGACACTGATACAGCTACCTAACATCACTCAGATTCAGGAAGCATTACGGGTTAAGCAGGAAGAGAAAGATGAACTGATAGCTCAGTTATCACGAGAAAAGGCGAGAGTAAAATCTGTATCAAGCTTGGATTTAAGCGGCCTTGATATGGAGTCTGTAGAGGGAAGAACTGAAGCCCAGATTATTATCAAACGTCTGGTTAAAGAGATTGTTGTTTCTGGTAATGAAAAGCTGGTGGATATATATCTTCACAATGGAAATATGATTCGTGGTTTCCCTCTTGATGGGAAAGATGACCACACCTTAACGCTTGAAGAAGCAACCGATGAGATGCAGTCATTAGATGATATGCTTATTTTTGGTGAACCAGTAACAAGGGTTTATCCTGCTTCTGATATGGAAGAGGTAGACGCTTAGTAAGTACCGCGCTTATTCGGATTTACAGAAAACTTTTTGAGAACACGACCAGCTTCATTATTAGCCTTCTGAATGCTGGTTGTTTCTTCTTTAGAAAGATTTGAATAGTCAACCTTCCAAGACTTATTACAACCAATTTGAGCATCAAGAATCTTGCTTCTTCCTTCTGGTGAATAGCCCGACAAATCTGTTACCTGCATTAATTCTTTGCAAGATAACATTGGTGAACCGTAAGACGTTGTAGTATTACCAGTGTTTTTCTTAGAAGTCACACCATCGTCTTTAGTCGTGGATGTTTTACCAGTTGCTGCACTCACATCTGTAGTCCCTACAACGGCTTTAAAGTTAATTTCTTGGAAGGTCATCTGAATACGTAGACCGTTAGAAATTGTGTGTTCTTTAGAAGCTTTGAATTGGGTAATTACAGAGTCATCAATCTTAATACCATCTTTACAGACGATTGAAATAATTTGCTTCTGGTCTCTCCAAGTCTCTACAGTTGAAATAAAGTTTTCGACTAATTGACCTTGTCTGGTTCTTATAATAGAACCGCTTGAACCTACTACTACAACACCGCTAATAGAAATTGTCTTAGGTGCTCTTTGGACGTTATCAGTGATTGTCTGTCCACTCTGCATTGCTTGAGTAGTCACCATCATAGGTGAATCATACTCCATATTCTCTGTTGCAGATAATGTTAAGAAAGCATCTACATTATCTCTAAGGTGGAAATAAATACCATCCTTACCACTATATCGAAGTTGTTTTGTGTTAAACATTGTTGTATTCCTCTTAAGGGTGAGCTACGTGAATACACCTGAGTAGTTATAGGTCGTAATTTTTAATTTTCACGTAGCACACGGTTAAATTACTAGTCTTCTGGATAGCTTGAGCTAATTAAAGTTGCCTCTGCATAATTATCATAGATATTGCTGCTGAAATTAATAAAACTATCTTGGTCTGGTTTAATAGCAACCTCACCACCAAGAGAGACTTTAACAGGCTCCTGAATACGTTTACTCAAAGCATTAATTTCATTCCGTAGCGACTGAATATCTGAACTTGTCAAACTGTTCTGAGTGATATTGTTTAGTTCTGGATGCTGGAATCTTGCAATATTCAAAGCTGCATTATCCAAAAAATCACCCACTGAACTAAAAATTCGACTCCACCCTTCATTAATTTCATTCGGTTTATCAGGGTCACCAGAATAAGCAGAGTTAAAATCAGTTCCAACACCGACACCAGAAGGATGTAGATTAGCGTTTTTAGCTGACTCTGAATTAACATAATTAGCGGCTTTCTTCAGCGCATACAATGCAAGAGTAACACCTCTAATTTGTGGAATCATTGAGGCAAACGCTAAAGCTAATTCAGTTCCATCATTAGCGAAACCAAATGCAGCAGCAGTACCAACACCACCAACTACACCATTAAATCTCCCACCTTTACCGCCAACCTGTGAAGTTACCTGTCCAGCAACCTGATTAGCTCTTGCTCCAAGCGTTGTAATTGCTCTGACAAGATTTAAAACCCCTGCCGTAGAACTTGCTACTGCTTTCACTGATAACGCCATAGTAAGCCCTTTGACGAAATTAAGTAGTTTCTCACCAGCACCGTCAATTAACTTTTGCTGTGCATCATCAAGACTGTAATAGAACTTTTTAACCTGAAGCATCCACCCTTCAAGTTTGTTATTGAACACACGAATATCATCAACACCATTTTTAAGCATGTTGATAAGCCCACCGATAGCATCACCAGCAGAACCGCTAACCATACCCATTTCACTAAGCAAGCTGCTTAGGCTGGTTAAGAAGCCGTTTAACTCATCCTGTGAACCTGAGAAGACTTTAATAAGCGTATCATCCCAATTGTTTGCTAACTTACCTAAAGCTGTTTGAGTGCTCTTGGCGACTTCAGCCCAGCCACCCGCTTTATCAATCATCAAGCCCATCTGTTTAGCGACTTTAGGAAGAGTATCAGCGGAAAGCACCTTCCCGTCTTTCATCGCTTTATCAAGCTGGTCTGTTGTCATACCCAGCGATTCAGCGAATAGTTTAAATGCACCCGCCATACGGTCGCCTAATTGACCACGAAGTTCTTCAGCCTGAATCTTGCCCTTAGATGCCATTTGCTCAAAAGCCTTCAGAATGCCGTTTAGCTCATCGTTACTAAGCCCCATTAAGCGACTCATGGCAGTTGCATTACCGAATAGTTGTTGTGTCTCATCCTGTGACATAGAACCCTGAGCACCAGCGGCAAACTTAGCGTAGCTTGATAAACCTTCACTGATATTTAAACCTGTCTTGTCTGCCAACCCCCTGATAAATGTTTCAGCTTCAGGTGCTTTATTTCCAAGAACAAATTTAGCTGCTCGCTGTGCTGAATCTCTTTTCAATCCTGCATTCATAATGCTCTTGTAAGCGTTAAGAGCACCCATTACAGAATAGAATGCACCGGATAACTTGATTGCATTACCAGCAAGGCTATTAAAAGAGTCATTTACTTTATTGATGTTGGTGGTCTTTGTCTGTGACCTGAATTTATTCAACGTTTCACGCAGAGCTTGATTTAACTTTACAAGCTCAAGGTTAAACTTTTCATTTCCAAGATTGCCAGCCTTACCGCTTAAGCTGTAATACTGTGCTTTAAACATTTTCGCCATTAGCGGATTAACATCACCAAGCTTAGACATATTCACACTATGCGCTGCTGTGATTGCTCGGCTACCACTAATTCGTGGTTGCCTTGCTGCTTTAACAGTTTCTTCAACCTGAGTTTTGAACTTAAAGACCTTCGTAGACTTAGCTCTTTCTTCCAATCTATTAAAAGTCTGGTTAATCTTCTTTTCCATATTCCCCAAAGAGGCCGTTAAATCCTTATCCATGCTCTTTGGGTTAACTTTAAATGCCTTATTTAAATTACGTTCAATCTTTGTAGCTGACTGCATAGCGAGTTTTTCAACTCTTTGCAGACCTTTAATAACGTTCTCATTGAAACCTAACTCAACGATAAACGAATCAACTGTAAACTTGCTCATTCATATTTTTCACCTCTTTAAGCGTGAGCTACGTAAAAAATAATTTTTGATATTGGTATCTGTTCAAGAGATTTCACGTAGCTCATATACAAAAAAGGAGAGTTACCCAGATGATAATCTAGATAATCTCTCCCGTATTAGTTTGACCCAACCAATTCTTATTAGATTCAATCAGAAGCTAATGGTAAACGTAAGTGTGAATCCCATCTTCACCTAATAACTGTGCGTCATGTGGTAGCTTGTCTAAGCACCATGAAGGAATCTTACGTACCTTTGCTTTATGCGAGGTGATAACTTGACGTTGATTCTTAATTCGTAGCTTTGGCTTATTTGGTTGTAGCTTTAAGTTTTCACAAACAGACTTAATAACTTCATAGCGTTCAGTTAAATCAATCATTCATCACCTCACAATTTAATTCTTTTAATCCAAAATCTTCATATGGCAACTTTTCTCTGTTTCCACAATTTCGCTTTCACTAGAAAATCCCATTTCCTCTAGCATAAACTTGAGTTTCTTGGTTTCATATGCAATAAGCAAAAACTGAGAAGCCATTCTTTCCCGACTTGAATCATCGGGTTTCTCACCACTGGCAAGTCGTTTACCATACTCTTCATAAAGAGCACCGATATCATTGAATCTTTCTTTAACTTCATTCAGTAGATTCTTAATCATTAATCACCTCAAATAGCCTTTGCATATTTGCTAGAAATCTTAGTTAGCTGCTCAATATCAGCTTGCAATGCTTGTTTCTTCTGCGTTTCATAGTCGCTGATTAGTTGCTTCATAGCTTTAAGCTGGTCAGCAAGTTCTTGCTTAAATCTGTTTAATTTTTTGCTATGACACTCAAGTAGATTCTTTTCAGCTAACAGACAAATCTCTTCATCTGTTTTATCAGACAATAAAACATATGAGCCTGTACCGCGTGAAGCTGGTCTAACATCAATTAAACGGAATCCTTCAGGGATGCTCTGAAGAACCTTTGAAACATACTCTCTTGCTGTACCAAAACCATCATTATCTTCAACTGAGTAATACGCGAATGGATTTTGTCTAATTTCCACTTCAATATCAAAATCAGTTGGCTTCTCAGTTTCTTCAAAGTTCTTCACATTGTCGTAAGCAATATCAAGCTTAATACGCTGTGCTTTCAGCAATGGGTAATATTCCCGCTCAAGCTCAAGTAATGCCTCAGTCTTGCATACATCAGGTAACTCAGTTGGTTCAGGATAAACATTGATAATTTCACTTGGGATTGCTGTCTTACGTTCCCATTCATCCCTAGCAACTTTATCAGCAATTGCTTCTTGCTGTTTATGTACCGGATGAGCACCATTACCAATTGAGTTAATAGCTAGTGGTCTGCTATCGATTTCTTTTTCAAACTCATTGCGAATAGTCATTTTAAATTTCCTTCTAAGTGTGTGTTTAAGTTTTCGTGAAGTACACTCAATAGCCACACTTAGAAGAGGTAACTATGAATTATCCAAGACTACCAAGTGTACTTGACGAAAAAGCCCTAAACAGAAAACTGTGAAGGGCTGGATGATTTCTTAAAATGAAAGACAGGTGAAGACTTTCTTCAAAGACTCTCTAACAAAAGCACTTGAAGAAATGCCCTAAGCATCCTCATTAGGGCTAACGTCTGTAGGATATATCAGGATTGGTTAAAGCTTCTTAGAATAGCCTCTCAAGTGTGGGACTCGAAAAGCTATGATTAAGCAAGCATTGCACTTACCAGAATATCTATCCACTAGATGTTTTTTGTTGAAATATAAATAGAGAGAATTGCTCTCCCTATATAACTATATTCGCATGTTTAACGCTATTTGTCAAACACATTTTTAACAATCTGGTAACATCAATTCTTATTTACTGTGTTACCTATCCAGTAGCCACATAATAAACCCAACATCGTCCAAGCAATTACTAAATCCATTACAGAATCCCTTTTGCTCTTGCGGCAATGATAACTCGCTTAACAGCATGCACAGGAGAGGCAAAGTAAGCGCCATTTGTCTCAATCAGAGAATCAGGAACTTCAATAACTCCTACAGGCTCACCAATAGTGATATTATTATACACCCCGATATCACCTTTAACCCGCTCAAAGACTTTTTCAAAGTCGAACTTTTTGATACTCATGTCAATTTGTACTTTCATTAGTGTAAAACCTCGTTTGTTTGTAGTTGAAAAATATTGTCACTGTAGATAATTGTCACAGCACCTTTCAGAAATTGCTCTGGGGAAATGCTGTATTTGTTTGTCTGTTCGATAATTAAGCGCTTCATGTTGCTGTCTGTAATCGGTAGCATCATTCGAGGCTCGTTAAACTTCACCGACTGAATATAATCTTCAATTTCTTCTGAGTTCTCAGCCGTCAAAGCTAACAACTTGTCAAAGTCAATGCTAATACCTGCATCAGCGAAAGCCTGAACCATATTTACTGTGTCAGTATCAACAAAAATCTGTAATGGGTATTCGTTCATTTTTTAAATCCTCTATGAGATAGTTTCTATCGAATCAATTAAAACACATCTTAAACCTGTCAAAATAGCCATTCTGAGGTCAGTAACCATGCGGGTTACAGAGGGAGTGAGACACCTTAGTAATAGGGTAACTCATCTCTGAGTCTCACTCATTCTCACATACTTACACGGATGCTTTAATCTTGTAGTATTGACTACGTGATAAACCGTATTTCTCAGAAATATAACTTTGTGATTGTCCTTTGGTGATTGCATCAATGATTAAATCTTTATCGTATCTGTTACCATTGGCTTTGTGTTTGTCACCATTTTTAATAGAGTTGAAATTCTCAATTAATTTAATGGCGTCTTTAAGGTCGTCTTCGTAAGCATAATCAAAACCTCTGATAAACTCGAAATCACCATTATCTTTTTGTGCTTCAGTCCAGATATCGAATCTTGAGGCTAATTGCTGGTGGGTAAACTTAGGTTTATTAGTTTGCGTTACGTCTTTCCAGACCTTGCCGTCAAATCTTACCAAATGGTCACGATGTTTATAAAAGTCATACATTAAACCTCCATCGCTAACTTTTGAATCTTGATGCTTAAAAGTCTTGCCAAGTCCAGTTTAAAAGCATTTGAAGACTTCAGACTATCAAGGTCATCTTGTGTAATCCTGATATGATGCCTTGCAGACTCTAAGCGACTATTAAGCAAATCTTGTTCGTTAATGTCACGGTTAATTGCAAGTTTCATTACTGCTGCATGTGATAACCCTGTAATGTTTTTGATTCGGTTAAGTTCGTCAAAGGCTGTCTTTGTAACTCTGGTTAATGTGTGTTTGGTCATTATTTAAAATCCTTCTGCCAATAAATATGGGTCAAACTCAAAGTCTGCTTGTTCGTTTTCGATTGGTTCGATGTTTCCAACGGCAATATGATGTTCAACAACACCAATTAACTTTGCGCACATCACAGCAAGCAATGCACAATAGGCATCAGTTGGTAATTCGTAGCTTAGTCGGGTTGCTTGTCGCTGAAGATAATTTGTCACTACCCCTGAGTTAATTTCATCAAGATTCTTCAGAAGATAAAACAATTTCTTGTTGTATTTCGGGTGACCCTCGCTTCTACAGAATCCAATAAAAATATCATCAAGCTTGCTTGGTAGTTGTTCGTAAGAATCAAAGTTAGCCAGATAATTCTTGATAGTGTTCTTTGTTGTTTTTCGTGTTGGCATATAACGGTTCCTCGGTGTAATTGCCCGAATTACTTCGTCAATGCCTTTGCGCTCTGCTCTGGTGAACTTGGGTACTTCGTGGCGGGTTGGGTTGTTTGTGTAAGCGTAGGAGTTGTGCTTGTTGCGTTCTTTTGATGCCTGAAGCATCGCTCTAAATTCTGCGTCTATCATTCATATTCTGACCCTCATAAGATGTTATGTTTCTGTTAACTATATATACAATATTAGCAGTTTCAAGGGCTAATGTCAAGTGTTTTTTAACAACTTCGTAACATTTGTGGTATAATGGTTTTATGAGAGAGGGATTATTAGAAGGCGTGGCTGTATCGTTCGGTCACATGTTTTGCATTGCACACAGGAAGAGAATATGAATGTTTACCATCCCTCAGACCCTAGCGGATAACCTTGCTGGTGGCGGTGTCGGGCTTGTTATTGGCGTCCTGCTCCGTTACTTCATCCTAAGAGTGCTTATCGTCTTTAGGTTGTTTGGTCGTGAATGGTCGTTTGACCTGAAAGACAGAGGCCGTGAAGACAACCACCAAGACCCATCCTAACCCCTATCACTCCCACCTCTGAAGTATTTTAGCTGGTGGGTAGTGAAATCTCTTGACAAAGCCGGGAAGCTGTATATTTCAGTTGGTCACTTTCAGCTATCTAGTTGACAGTTTGTAGAAAAAATCCTTATTCATCAATGAGTTGTAATTGGCCAATATATAGAACTGACAAGACTCTTCACAGGGAACTTCAAAGGTTAACTTCACCCATAGAGCGACACCCCAGAAAGGGAAGCTCCCTTCTTAACCGCCCCCTTAAACAATATTTACAGACCCCGTTCACCAATCTCAATATTTTGTTTCTCGCTCTTCGTTTGTTGCTCGTTTCTATTATTGAGGGGGTTTGAAAAACCTCTGTAAAATACCCCTTCCAGTAAAAAGCGAATAACCCCAGAAAGGGGAATCGCCTCTTTAACATTCTCGTAATCAGCACTCTATATGAGAATCTTAGCTCAACCTTTGAACAATCTTGTAAGTGGTGCTTAGAGGCATTCTTAGCGCTTCGGCTATACTCTTAATGGGTTGCCCTTGGTCATACATTTTAATCAGCCTGTCGAGCGTCTGTGCATCGTGCATATGAGGTCTTCCACGTAAACCACCCCTATTAACCACGGCAAGTAAAAGCATTGTGTCACCACAATAGATTGTCTGTGTAACTTCAGCCTTCGGTTTGCGGGGTGTGTTCCTGTATATTAAGACGCAACTTGGAAACGGTGAACGCACTACAACACCTCTCTTCCCTGCTGGTGGAAGGTATTTGACTGCTCGGTGTAACGTTCGAATCTCATGCAGGAAGGGGTTTGTATATACACATCGAAGCCAGTAAGTTGTCTTTGACCTGTGCGGAACCAGACATACACACACATCAGCTTCAGGGGCTTTTAAGAGGAACTTTTCAGCCATGCTAAACGGCGGGTTACAGAAGACCTTTTCACCAATCCACGATTGATTGGCTATATCATTGGTGAACCGTGGTAGTAACGTGTCATGCTCAGATGCAGCACCATCCAGACTGAAGTTAAACTCACGATGCAGGTTATGAAATAAACGATACGGTGTACGCCAGTCATCAGAACCACCATGATAACGACCGACATTGATTATTGGATGTGACACAAGCGAAGCGTCCTTAGTATAATTATTAAACACTTGTTTAGCATTTAGTGCTATTTATTGAGTTTAGCACTTTTTGCTAAAGACAGACCCCTTGACAAATGCTAATATTTTTGACATGCCCTTACTTAACAGACTTCTTAAGAGCTTTTGAGAAGTCTTCTAAACGAGATATCTTCTCGGATATCTGCCCTTCATTTAAGAAGGTTTGTTTAGAAACTCTCAAGAATATCTCTTACAGTCACTGTTAAGATAGAGCCTACCTCCGGTTTCATGGTTCTCTTCCTCCCGTTAAACATCCCTTCCTAGCAACTTGGTAACACCTGTGTAGTTTCTTGGTAGAATCTTTCAAGGTAACTTAGCTCTGAGTTTATGAAGTTGACCTATGAGATAGACTCTATCGAATCTATTAGTCAATAGTTGCTTGGGTGCTATATAGACTCTCTTATTGGGAAGAGAGGGATATAGTGACCATAGGAACCCCTCCTGTTAAAAGTTTCTTGACGTTATTATCTCGATATGTATAATGGCTCACTGTACTAGGTTTACTTCCAAAGTAACCATGTACCTCTTTATGGCAGTGTCCGGCGAGGTAAGGTCGGGTAGGGTGCTGTATGGTAGTGTCAGGTACGGTGTGGGTGGATTGTCGTAGCCACGTTAAAAATCGACTTACAGGGACTCTTTCGGGAGTCCTTTTTTGTTTGTATAAAATCTGTACAGACAATATCCAGCCTCAAAATTTTTTTATAAAAAATGACTAGCCCCTTCTATATATCCCCTCCCTGAGAATCTTCAAAAATATCTGCCACAGGTCTATATCTGCTTGGTACGGTACATTCTCGCTATAGCACCCCCTTTGCAGAATTTTAAAATATACATCACACCCCTGTAACTATTTAATAACCTATTTAGCAAGTCTGTAGAAGGTGGCTTTAGAGATTCCTAACTCTTCCTGAACCTGTAACCGTGTCTTACCTTTTGAAATAAGCGCCTGTACAGCCTCTGAAGAAGCTTTTACGGGTCTTCCCATATGTACCCCTTCGGCTTTAGCACGTTCAATACCAGCCTTTCTACGCTCTGCTATCAAGCTTCTCTCAAGCTGTGCCAATGTTGACATAATACCTAACATTGCTTCACCCATAGCACTTGATAAGTCAAACCCTTCTCTAAGGCTGATAACTGTCACACCTTTAGCCTGTAGCGCTTTAACCGTTGATAACACATCAATTGTGTCACGTCCAAGACGGTCTACAGCCACCACTACCACGGTGTCACCTTCTCGTGCATAAGCTAACAAACTGCTGAAACCGTTTCTTAAAGAAGCTTTGACAGAACCACTGACAGCTTCATCAGTGAACCATTTAGCAATGTTGTACCCTGCCTCTTCAATTTGCATTTGCTGGTTAGTGATAGATTGGTCATCTGTACTCACCCTGCAATATCCAAGTATCGCCATAATGTTTTCCCTAAGAAGTCTCAAAAGTTAGTCTCATAAGTTTAGCTGTCTCAAAAATCAAAAGCAAGCTTATGAGACACTTGGAAGGTGCATTCTACCGTTATGATGAAAGTGTCTCACAAGGACTTCCTTTTGAGACTGGTGAATAGAGCGCTATGAAGATTTGACAAGGTAACTACAACCGTCACTTTCTAATATTCACATAAAAAACTGTTAAGTAGTTTGATAGTCACCTTTAGTGATTATTGATAGCGACCAACTGCATAGATAGCGTTATATATTCCTGTATATAGCACTTTTCTAGGAGTCGAGAGAGGGATGACTGATACGACACAGTTTTCTCTAAACAGAGGTTGTACAGATTTTTTATAGATATCAATAAGTTACTCTAAAAAGAGACTGTGCTGATACTGCATAGAATCTGTGTAGAACTGCATGAATTCTTGGAAAAATGCCTTTAAATTGAATAGGAATAGGGGTTGGAACAAGCCCAACTTCACCTGATATAGTCCTGTTATTTACAGGTAGGGGTTAATGCGTGTTTAGCTATGTAAAAGCACCAGAACTTTTGCCATTTTACACTACTCCTCGAGTTAACCGTGTTCGTAGCGATTCGCTACCTACCTATAAAGATATGACGTACTGTCAGGAGTGCAAATTTCACAAACACTTCTTTGATTTATAACAATTTTTATAACATCCTCTTTTGTTGCAAAATGATACATATTTAACCGGGAGAAATTCGGTAGTCATAAGAAAGGCTTATTGATTTCTTGATGTTATTATTTTGGTTATGCGGCGGATCCTGTTGCAGGATATTACAGTTTGCTGGTCAACAGGCCGGTCTTCACTAAGCTTAATTCCACGTAGCGAAAACAAGGGCATCGCCCGGACGCTGCGTTGAGGTATCACTCCTCAGTACCTATGCAATATGATGTCTAATCAATGACGGAGGTCAGTAATGGCAAACCATCGAGGCGGTTCCGGTAACTTTGCGGAAGACCGCGAAAGAGCATCAGAAGCAGGTCGAAAAGGTGGCCAGCACAGCGGGGGCAACTTTAAGAATGACCCGCAACGCGCTTCAGAAGCAGGCAAGAAAGGGGGCAAAAATAGCCACGGCAACAATAAATCGTAATTATTGCATTGCCTGTTAGTTATGTCGTGACGGTCTCGTGTTTCATCTTATTAGCCGCCACGAAGCCACCGCCGCCGGGATCTTCCGGCGGTTTTTTGTGCACAGAAAACCCCCAGCTA
>NZ_SZXM01000016.1:0-44978 GCF_005281355.1 Citrobacter sp. wls615
AGCTGGGGGTTTTCTGTGCACAAAAAAAATGGCTCCCGTGAGTGGGAGCCATTTTTATATCAAGCTTATTTATGCTTACGCTTTCAGCAGTTGCTCAGCCGTCGCCTTCACGCTCGCCAGCAGGACTTTCACATCCTCCAGGCACACGGTCGGGTTCAACAGCGTCAGCTTCAGGCAGGTGACGCCATCAGCTTCGGTGACGCCGACGTTGGCGCTACCGGAAGCCAGCAGCACGTCGCCAATACGCTGGTTCAGCAGCGCAACGAACGCGATGTCATCGCTTTGCGGACGGAAGCGGAACAGCACGCTTGCCAGCTGCGGCTCCATAACCAGTTCCAGATGCGGCTGGGTTTTGACAAACTCAGCCGCATCGCGGGCCAGCGTCACGCCGTTATCGATGATTTCGGCATACTGCTTTTTACCCAGCGCTTCGAGGCCCATCCACAGCTTGAGCGCGTCGAAACGGCGCGTGGTCTGCAGCGACTTCGACACCAGGTTCGGCACGCCGTGTCTTTCATCGAAATCAGAGTTCAGGTATGCCGCCTGATAGCGCATCAGCTCATAGTGACGCGCGTCTTTTAACAGGAACGCGCCGCAGCTGATGGTCTGGAAGAACTGTTTGTGGAAGTCCAGGGTTACGGAATCCGCCAGTTCGAGACCGTTCAGGAAGTGACGATACTTCTCAGACAGCAGTAACGCCCCGCCCCATGCCGCATCCACGTGCATCCAGATCTGGTGCTCTGCCGCCAGCGCCGCAATATCCGCTAACGGATCGATAGCGCCTGCGTCGGTGGTGCCGGCCGTGGCGACAATCGCCATCACCTGCTCGCCGTTGGCTTGCGCCTGGGCCAGCTTAGCTTTCAGGTCAGTCAGATCCATCCGTGAGAACGCATCGGTCTTCACCTGAGTGACGGAACGGTAACCCAGTCCCATCAGCGCCATGTTTTTCTGCACGGAGAAGTGTGCGCTTTCAGAGCAGAACACTTTAATTTTGCTCAGGTCACCGGTCAGACCATTCTGCTGAATGGAGTGCCCCTGGCGAGCGAAGAAAGCGTCGCGCGCCAGCATCAGGCCCATCAGATTGCTCTGGGTGCCGCCGCTGGTGAACACGCCCGCGTCGCCCGCCGCATAACCTACCTGCTCACGCAGCCATTCGATCAGTTTGATCTCAATGATCGTGGCCGACGGGCTTTGGTCCCAGGAGTCCATGCTCTGGTTAGTGGCGTTGATCAGCACTTCCGCCGCCTGGCTAATCACCAGGCTTGGGCAGTGCAGGTGCGCCACGCACTGCGCATGGTGAACCAACAGGCTGTCTTTGAGAAAGTATTCAACCGCACGCTCAATAGCGGCCTGGTTGCCCAGGCCCTGAGACGTAAAGTTCAGGTTGATACGTTCGCGCAGCTGTTCAACGGTTTTGCCCTGATACATCTCAGGCTGTTGCAACCATTCAACGACCGCTTTCGTACTCTGCTCGATAGCGTCCTGATAGGCAGCAATACTCTGCGCCGAGCCGGACAAAATCGGGTTTACGTCTGACATTCGCTCCAACTCCGTTTAAACCGGCTTTACATCAGCGCCCAACAGGGCGTTTTCGAATTTATCGAGGAACACTTCCAGCTCAGCGTTAGTGATCAGCAGAGACGGCAGCAGGCGCAGTACGCAACCGTTACGGCCGCCACGCTCCAGAATCAGCCCATTTTCGAAGCATTTTTTCTGCAGCAGCGCGGACAGCTCGCCATCGGCCGGATAGCAGCCCATGTGATCCTGCGCTTCGTTCGGCTTAACAATTTCAATACCGATCATCAGACCCAGACCGCGTACCTGGCCAATCACCGGATAGCGTTTCTGCAGGTCGGTCAGTTTACCTTTCAGCCACTCGCCCTGAGCGGCAACTTTATCGGCAATCTCGTCGTCTTTGAGGATTTTCAGTGTTGTCAGACCGGTGGCCATCGCCAGCTGGTTGCCGCGGAAGGTACCGGTATGGTGGCCCGGAGCCCACGCATCGAACTGCTTTTTAATGCCCAGTACCGCCAGCGGCAGACCGCCGCCAACCGCTTTGGACATCACGATGATGTCTGGCTCAATACCGGCGTGTTCGAAGGCGAACAGCTTACCGGTACGCGCGAAGCCAGCCTGAACTTCATCGATAATCAGCAGAATGCCGTGTTCCTGCGTCACTTTACGAATACGCTGTAACCATTCGATCGGCGCCGGGTTCACGCCGCCCTCGCCCTGCACGGCTTCGAGGATCACCGCAGCCGGTTTACGCACGCCGCTTTCAACGTCGTTGATCAGGTTTTCGAAGTAGTAAGTTAATGCTTTCACGCCAGCTTCACCGCCAATACCCAGCGGGCAGCGGTACTGATGCGGATACGGCATAAACTGCACTTCCGCCATCATGTTGCTGACGGCTTCTTTCGGCGACAGGTTGCCAGTCACGGACAGCGCGCCGTGGGTCATCCCATGGTAGCCGCCGGAGAAGCTGATAATGCTGGAACGGCCGGTCACTTTCTTCGCCAGCTTCAGCGCCGCTTCAACGGCATCTGCGCCAGACGGCCCGGTGAACTGCAGGCAATACTCTTTGCCCTGGCCCGGCAATAAAGACAGTAAATAAGATGAAAATTCATCTTTTAACGGCGTGGTAAGGTCAAGCGTATGTAACGGTAAGCCGCTTGTGATGACACTTTGAATGCTCTGGAGCACTTCAGGATGATTGTGACCGAGCGCCAGGGTACCGGCACCTGCAAGACAATCAAGATATTGATTATTTTCTACGTCAGTAATCCAGACGCCCTGCGCTTTCGCAATCGCTAATGGCAGTTTACGCGGATAGCTGCGGACATTAGATTCAAACTCAGCCTGTCTTGCTAAAAAGGTATCATTGCTCTGCGGTAATGAATTAGCACTTAAAGTATCAATACGGACTTTATCCGTCATCATATCACTCCTACAACCAGGTGTAGATTAACGCCTGATTGAATAAATGGTTATAAGGATTACCTGTAAAAAAGCGCGGCTAATATATGTTGTTTTAGCACTGGACTCAATCATTTATTTTACGCCGCCTTAAATGAGCATTTTTACCTTATAATTCAAAGCATAAAGCACATCCCGCATTACGAAATCATAAACAAATATAGCTATTTATTTTACAATGCTGTAGCCAGTTGCAACCTGTACGATGTAATAGAAACCATGAGGTTTTCATGTTTTTATTATTTTTTTACATGTTTTTACTATTAATAATGTGCGCGTTTTTTCTTTACGACATGATTTTTCACTTATTTTTCGATAAATCGAATAAAAAAGTCGATCCCTAAATATAAATCACTTAGTATGGCGCGCTTATTTACAGGCTATGTAGATAAATTTAATGCGCAGCACCCGGTCACGCGTACAGGCGACACGCGTTATCGACAACAGGAATTCCCTGGGTTGTCAGCAGAAATGTTCGCGGGCGGACATTTCGTAAGGCGAACGTCGTTCCCTTATGCCGAGAATGAAAATTTTCTAGCCATACTTTTATGGCGCCCTGATATGAGATTGTTATGACTCGCATTTATCCACCATCCGTCGTTGCCAAATTTGGCGGCACCAGCGTCGCTGATTTTGATGCGATGAACCGCAGCGCCAGCATTGTTCTTGCTGATCAAGATGTCCGTTTAGTCGTTCTGTCTGCTTCAGCAGGCGTGACAAACTTACTGGTCGAGCTTTCTGAAGGTCTGGAAACGCACCAACAATTAGATAAGCTTGAGACGTTACGCGCCATCCAATACAACATTATTTCCCGCCTGAAGCAGCCGTCCGTTATCAGCACGGAAATCGATAATCTTCTCAACAATATACGCCGCCTTGCACAAACGGCGACGGTTTCACCGTCCGATGCACTAAGCGATGAGTTAGTCAGCCACGGCGAACTGATGTCCTCTTTGTTGTTTACTGAAGTATTACGTGAACGGCACGCCGAAGCAGGGTGGTTTGACGCCCGCAGCGTGATGCGTACCAATTCGAACTACGGCTGCGCTGAGCCGGATCTCAGCACCCTGCACCACCAGGTGGAGACTCATCTGCGCCCGCGTCTTGAGCAGGCTATTATGGTTACCCAGGGATTTATTGGCCGCGATGCAGGCGGACATACCACGACGCTGGGACGCGGCGGGAGTGATTACACCGCCACGCTACTTGGTGAAGCACTGCACGCCGCACGCGTGGACATCTGGACCGACGTTGCCGGGATCTACACCACAGATCCGCGCATTGCGCCACGGGCCAAACGGATCGACCATATCTCATTTTCCGAGGCCAGCGATATGGCCGCCTACGGTGCGAAGGTTCTTCACCCGGCTACACTGCTCCCGGCAATGCGGAAAAGCATTCCGGTCTTTGTTGGCTCAAGTAAAGATACGGCCGCCGGTGGTACGCTGGTGCACAACACCACCGATAATCCACCGCGTTATCGGGCGCTCGCCGTGCGCCGTAAACAGACGCTATTGCGATTACACAGTCTGCAGACACAACCGCCCTGTGCTTTTCTGGCGCAGGTATTTGCCATTTTATCCCACCACGCGGTGGCAGTAGATTTGGTCACGATATCAGAAAATTGTATTGCGCTGGCGCTGGACGCCACTCATGCGACATCGGGTGAGGACCATATACTGACCACGGCACTGTTTACCGCATTGTCCTCCCACTGTCGGCTGGAAGTGGAAACCGGACTGGCATTAGTCACTTTGGTGGGCAATCAACTGACCCAGGCTGCGGGGGTTTGCAAAGACGTTTTTGCCTGGCTCGAAGAGCATACGGTACGCATGATTTGCCACGGCGCATCAAACGATAACCTGTGCATTCTGTTACCGGCTGACGCGGCGGATAGCGTGGTTAAGACGTTACATTATCAATTATTCGAATAACGCCTCTGCAATTGCGCAGCGATGATGAGTGCATTTTATCCGGGATATGCGTGAACAAGCAGAGGACTGGTTTTCAACCAGGACTCTGCCTGCAAACAGTGGCACTCGCAGTGGAGAGACTATTTAGTTGTGACGATGATTGGTATCACCGCGACGGCAGCGTTTGTCATAATGACGTACCCACCAGTAACGGTCACTGATTTGTTCGTGCCCGCCGACTCTGGCCCCCGCTAACCAGAGAACACCGCCGACAAAAATACTGAGCACAGCACCATGCGCGAAAAACTGTGGCAGATTAAATTGCGGCAGTTGGTTTAAAATAGAGTAACCAACGCCACCCACCATCACCACCAACCCTAAAGCCATGAGCACGTTACCGAGTAACGAAGCGTTTTTGCGTTTCATGTGTCACCTCCGGAACTTTGGGTTGTTACAGGGAATACCCCTAATCCTTATGTGTAAAGTATAGACAACACTGCCGTTCGCAAGTGCGGGAGCGATCACAATTACAAACACCCGCGCAACAAAACTTTACAAATAAGCTACTGAACACACTCAATTTCTAATAGTCCAGTTTCGCAATTATTCAGTTTTCGAGGATAAGCACGCAGTTTTTTGTCAAGCGCAGCGCCAGACAGTAAACTACCCGTCGTTTATAGATACACTCAGGACAAAACACGTGACGATTAAATTGATTGTCGGTCTGGCGAACCCCGGCGCAGAGTATGCGGCAACGCGGCACAACGCCGGCGCATGGTATGTTGATCTACTGGCAGAGAGATTACGCGCTCCCCTGCGCGATGAGCCGAAATTCTTCGGCTACACCTCCAGGGTTACGCTAGAAGGCGAAGATGTCCGCCTGCTGGTGCCGACCACATTTATGAATCTGAGCGGCAAGGCCGTTGGCGCGATGGCTAGTTTTTATCGCATCAATCCCGATGAAATTTTAGTTGCACATGACGAACTAGACCTGCCGCCAGGTGTTGCCAAATTTAAGCTTGGCGGTGGTCATGGCGGACATAATGGCCTGAAGGACATCATCAGCAAGTTAGGCAATAACCCTAACTTTCATCGTTTACGCGTTGGAATTGGTCATCCGGGCGATAAAAACAAAGTTGTCGGGTTTGTTTTAGGCAAACCACCTGTTTCTGAACAGAAGTTAATTGATGAAGCGATTGACGAAGCGGCCCGTTGTACCGAGATTTTGTTCAAAGATGGCCTGACAAAAGCAACGAGCCGGTTACATACCTTTAAAGCGCAATAAGCAGCGATGTGCGGCATTTTGCTCGCGTGCTGTGTATAATAGGCAGAGTTATTTACTTTTCTACAATCTGTTTTCTATAACAGATTGAATATCAAAAGATTAAGGTGATTTAAACATGGGATTCAAATGCGGTATCGTCGGTTTGCCAAACGTAGGCAAATCCACCCTGTTCAACGCGCTCACAAAAGCGGGTATTGAAGCGGCAAACTTCCCGTTCTGTACTATCGAGCCGAACACGGGTGTTGTCCCGATGCCCGATCCGCGTCTGGATCAGCTGGCCGAAATCGTCAAACCGCAGCGTATCCTGCCGACCACGATGGAATTCGTTGATATCGCGGGCCTGGTAAAAGGCGCCTCCAAAGGTGAAGGCCTGGGTAACCAGTTCCTGACTAACATCCGCGAGACCGAAGCGATCGGCCACGTGGTGCGCTGCTTCGAAAACGACAACATCATCCACGTTAATAACAAAGTGGATCCGGCTGATGATATCGATGTTATCAATACTGAACTGGCACTGTCCGATCTGGATACCTGTGAACGCGCTATTCATCGCGTACAGAAGAAAGCCAAAGGCGGCGACAAAGACGCCAAAGCAGAACTGGCTGCCCTCGAAAAATGTCTGCCGCAGTTGGAAAACGCCGGCATGCTGCGCGCGCTGAAAAATCTGACTGACGAAGATAAAGCGGCCATCAAATACCTGAGCTTCCTGACGCTGAAGCCGACCATGTATATCGCCAACGTCAACGAAGACGGTTTTGAAAACAACCCGTACCTCGACAAGGTGCGTGAAATCGCCGCTGCTGAAGGTTCCGTGGTGGTAGCTGTTTGCGCCGCCGTTGAAGCCGACATCGCTGAGCTGGACGACGCCGACCGTGAAGAGTTCATGGCCGAGCTGGGTCTGGAAGAGCCGGGGCTGAACCGCGTTATCCGCGCAGGCTACGAGCTGCTGAATCTGCAGACCTACTTCACCGCGGGCGTGAAAGAAGTACGTGCATGGACTATCCCTGTCGGCGCTACCGCTCCGCAGGCGGCAGGTAAAATCCACACCGATTTCGAGAAAGGATTCATCCGTGCACAGACTATCGCATTTGAAGACTTCATCACCTACAAAGGTGAGCAAGGCGCGAAAGAAGCCGGTAAGATGCGTGCGGAAGGGAAAGATTACATCGTGAGAGATGGCGATGTGATGAATTTCCTGTTCAACGTCTAATTCACGTTTAACTCTGTAATTCCAAAATCCACGCCACGGCGTGGATTTTTCATTTTATGGATTTTTTAGAGTTCACATCCTGTGATTTACTCAGGCATGTTTCAGCCAGTTCCTGAATATTGGGGTTTGCAGTATTCCCTGAAAGTCAATCAACCCCGAACAGCCAAGTTTCTTGATCAGATTTTGCCTGCTCAGGTAAATCGTTTTTAAGTGCTGGTTAAGCAAGCCAGAAATTTCAGAAATAGTCCGCCCTTCCCCTAATTGCGTTAAGATAAATTTATCCCGTTCAGTCAGGACGATATTTATTTCAGATTGCTGGTCGTGTTCAGTATCAATGCTGATAATTTCAGCGATAAATTTTTTGATTGAGGCTACTCCACTGTCTACAGGAAGTCTGTAGAACGAAAGTTCATTGAGATACTGATACAGATGACCATCAATCAGAAGCACCAGCCGATGCGTCCTGAGATCATAGTTTTGCTTTTTGACAGTGTTGAAGTAGTTAATCGTAAAGAAAACAAGACGCACGTTCTTATCTTTATATTCTATATCAGCGAGAATAATCTCCAGGCCTTGTCTGATATAGACATCATCAATCCACAATTCTGCATGTCTGGCGTGTTCCTGAACTGTATTCATTATTTATGACCTCTAAAAAATCACAATTAATCTGACGGGGTTCAGAACGAATACCTGGTTGAAGGTGACGCATAATCTGCATATAGAGATCGGTTAATATAGCATTCTTCTCATTCTTCAGCTGTACACTAAGTGCCTGAACAAGAATGTCATCACTGACATAACCCATTTTCAACATCACATTGCGCTCTAAATTCTTGTATAAAGCGCACTGGAAAATATAATTTTCCGGAATTGAATTAATCATATCAAGCCCATAATAATGCAGTCTAAGAATGAGAAGATGCTATGTGTAGTCTTAATTCAAAGTATACAAATACTCAGCACATACTATGGATGCTGGAGCTTCATGATTATAAAATAACTTTATTAGACGTCGTCAGCGGTATAGCGCAACACTATTTCCAGTGTTTTTCTGATGATATCAGCCTGAACAACATCGGTTGTCGATTCCAGTGAAGCGATCAGGCTTAAAATGATATTTTTATTATTAACATTATCACCAGCTAAAATCACATTTGTTACTGCCTGTCCCAATACAACGGATTCATCTGCTAATAGCTCACCGGCATTACGGAAGTAACTCGACAAAGCCTTATCTGCTATTGCTCTGTGAACATTCATTTCCTGAAGCATAGTCACCTCGCTTGTATAGTATGAAAGATGGTCTCTAATGTAATTTAGGCTTTTTACTGCCACTGAATACACTCTCATCACCAGTTCTTTCCGGTTTGGGGTTCATCCTTGCCGGATTAGAATCTGTGAAATCATGAATTATGCTATCAATAAGATGTCTACGCCCGGCATCCGCTTCACTCACCTTCATAAGACGTAATTGCTTAATCAATGCGGGTAGTGATATTGCCGTGTTCATGCGCAAAATCTGTATAACAGCTAAACCTGTAATTTCGTGTTTCAAGCGTTCATGGTCAGTTTTCTTCATAACTACTTCACTACTTTCCCCATTTAGATGTTTTAGGGCATCCCTTTATTCGAAGAGCAGGCCGATTAAGGCATTGTAATGCTTCTGTTCATCCTCTCCGGATGCTTTTTCAAGACGGTTCAGAAGCTTGGCACAGAGTGACTTTCGGCTCAGGTTACGTCCATCTTTCAATATCTCAGTGACGATTTCTCCCAATGTTTCCTGCTGTGTAGGAAGATGCGCTTTTGCAAAGTAACGAGAGATTGCGTGTGCGGAATCAGTGAGAACTCTGTGCTGCTGCATATGTTGCTCCTGTAACAAAATGCTGGTGAGTATTAAGTTTTATAACAGTAGCAAAGTTGTACCAAAAATGTGTACATTGAGATCAGGCAAATTTTAACATAAAGTGCTATATTTTATTTATCAATATGTTACGAAGAAAAAGAGAAACACGATATCTCCACCCATTGTACAACCTCTATGAACCAGGGCAGTTACGATTTTTGTTGAACCTTATTATGTAAAATTACAGTTAAAATAATGTATTGAAAATCAGGACATAACCGCGTTTGTCTGATACTGTCCTCACCTCATCCCTTAATCCCGGACTTTCCATGCTCACGACCATTATTTACCGTAGCCATCTACGTGATGACGCCCCCCTCTATGCGATTGAGGATATGGTGGTGGCCGCAAATCTGAAAAACAGGCGATCTGATGTTACGGGGATCTTGCTCTTTAACGGTCGGCATTTTTTCCAACTACTTGAAGGCCCAGAGGAGCAGGTGAAGGAGATTTATCGTTGTATTTGTAACGACCCACGGCACTACAATATTGTCGAACTGATGTGCGATTATGCCCCAGCGCGCCGGTTCGGGAAGGTCGGGATGGAGTTATTTGATTTACAAAAACATGAACGGGCTGAGGTCTTACAAGCTGTACTGAATCAGGGAACGTCAAAATTCCAGCTCACGTATGATGACCGGGCATTGCAGTTTTTCCGGACATTCGTACTGGCGACAGAAAAATCGACTTATTTCGAAATCCCTGCTGCCAATTTCTGGGATTTTATTACCGATAATAGTGGTACCACCCTTAATAAAGCAGAGCTTGCGTCAAATACCGACTACACCTTTGCCTTTCAACCAATTATCGATCCTCTCTCACAACGCGTTATCGCTCTGGAAGCGCTGATTCGTGGTAAAGATGGGGAAACTCCGGCAGCGTACTTTGACAAATTAAGCACGGAAGAGATGTACACAGCGGATCTGGAAAGTAAAAAGACGGCATTTGCCATGGCCAGCGCGCTGAACCTTGGTGAAAAAATGTTGTCAGTCAACCTGTTACCTATGACGCTGGTGAACAGACCCGACGCTGTTAACTTTCTGATTCATGAAATAGCCGCAAATGGGCTGGTCCCTGAACAAATCATTGTGGAATTTACCGAGAGCGCAGTCATCTCACGCTTTGATGCTTTTGCACAGGCGGTAAAATCACTTAAAGCATCGGGGATTTGTGTGGCAGTTGATCATTTCGGCGCGGGTTATGCCGGGCTATTGCTCCTGTCTCGTTTCCAGCCGGACAGAATAAAGATAAGCCGTGAACTCATTGCTGATGTCCATAAAAGTGGCCCGAGGCAAGCTATCATTCAGGCGATCATTAAATGCTGTACTTCACTTGAGATTCAACTTTCCGCCGTTGGTATTGAAAAACCCGAAGAATGGATGTGGCTTGAATCCGCCGGGATCGAGCTTTTCCAGGGTAACTTATTTGCAGCAGCCTTGCTGAATGGTACCCCTTCAGTAGCATGGCCTGAGAAAAAATAAACTCGCTTAGAGTAAGCTGTAACTTAATGACATTATGAAAAAATTTTGTTACCCCGCTCCGCTATTTGATGTTGAATGCAGTAAGATTCTCACGCGTGATAGTAAAGTAAATCTTAATTTTGCTAGAATGCTCTGTATGTTTTGTACAATTTTATGCATGTTGTACAAAGTGACAGGAACCGCATATCGGTAACGGAGAATCAGGCGTGTTGGGGGGAACTATGGCTTATTACAGCATTGGCGACGTCGCAGAGCGTTGCGGGATAAATCCTGTGACCCTTCGGGCATGGCAACGACGCTACGGTTTACTCAAACCTCAACGAAGTGAAGGCGGCCATCGACTCTTTGATGAAGAGGATATTCAACGTATTGAAGAAATCAAACGTTGGATTAGCAATGGTACGCCTGTTGGGAAAGTTAAAGCATTACTGGAAACCAGTACCCGTGAAACTGACGATGACTGGAATCAGCTGCAGGAAGAGATGATGAGCATTCTGCGGATGGCGCATCCGCCGAAACTGCGGGCCAAAATGCTCTCTCTTGGCCGCGCGTATCCGGTAGATGCGTTGATTGACCGAGTCTATCTCCCTGTACGTCAGCGGCTCATACTTGATCATAATACCTCTCGCATAATGAACAGTATGCTTGACGGCGCGCTGATTGAATATGTTGCGGTACTCCTGTCAGAAACACGTCGCAAGTCAGGGAAAGATGCCATTCTGATGGCCTGGGATGTTGAAGACAGAACCCGCTTATGGCTGGAGGCCTGGCGCTTATCGCAATCCGGGTGGCATATCGCCATTCTTGCAGAACCTATTGAAACACCACGTCCTGAGCTATTCCCCGGACAAACACTTTTTGTCTGGACCGGTACGACGCCAACCAGAAGACAAAATGAACTGCTGCAACACTGGAATGAGCAAGGATACAAAGTCATTTTCCACGGGCCTTGACCCGACAGACGCCCAGCTCAACGCAATAAAGCAAACACATTTTATTATCATATTGTTTACTTTTAGAGGTGCGTCATAAATCTGACAAAATGTGTTTTTTGCAAAACACGCATATCAAATCACCCATATCGCAATAAAAACCGCAAAATAGTTAAAGAAAAGCATAATTATTCATTTTCCAGATAAAGCCCATACTATCCATACCGATAAGCCGTGTTGGCTGGACAGGCCACCTGTCGAAAAAAATGTTAAATTTAGGTTTATATGGTGAGATTCACTGTATACCACGGCCAAATTAAGAACATATTACTTTTATAACTAAGGTTTATCATGGATAAGTTATCTTACGCTTCAGATAGCAGCACATCTGCCTGGAATACCTACCTGCAACAAATCGAGCGTGTGGCCCCTTACCTGGGCGAACTTTCCCATTGGGTGGATACCCTGCGTCACCCAAAACGCGCATTGATTGTCGATATCCCGGTACAAATGGATGACGGGACTATCCGTCATTTTGAAGGGTATCGTGTGCAACATAACCTTTCGCGCGGTCCGGGCAAAGGTGGTGTGCGTTTTCATCCTGATGTTGATCTTAATGAAGTGATGGCCCTGTCCGCATGGATGACCATCAAATGCGCGGCATTGAATCTGCCATACGGCGGTGCCAAAGGGGGTGTGCGCGTCGATCCGTTCTCACTGTCTGAGGGCGAACTGGAGCGTTTGACCCGTCGCTATACCAGCGAAATCGGCATTATTATAGGACCGCAGAAAGACATCCCTGCGCCGGATGTGGGTACAAACGGTAAAGTGATGGCCTGGATGATGGATACCTATTCCATGAACCACGGCACCACCGTGACCAGTGTTGTCACCGGTAAACCTATTCACCTTGGCGGCTCGTTAGGCCGTGATAAAGCCACCGGTCGCGGCGTTTTTGTCAGCGGTCTGGAAGTGGCTCGTCGTGCTAATATCGAAGTTGAAGGCGCTCGTGTTGCAGTGCAAGGTTTTGGTAACGTCGGCAGTGAAGCCGCCCGTCTTTTCGCGGCAGCAGGCGCACGTGTCGTTGCTATTCAGGATCACACCGCGACGCTGTTTAACGCTACCGGTATCGACATGTCCGCGCTGTCAGCCTGGCAACTGGAACACAAGCAGATTGCAGGTTTCCCGGGAGCTGAAACCATCGCCAGCGAGGCGTTCTGGAGCCTGGAGATGGACATACTGATCCCTGCAGCGCTCGAAGGTCAGATCACGCGTCACCGCGCTGAAACGCTAACCTGTAAACTAGTACTCGAAGGCGCCAACGGTCCAACCTATCCTGATGCAGATGATGTTCTGGCTAGCCGTGGTATTGTGGTTGTACCTGACGTGGTTTGTAACGCTGGCGGCGTTACCGTCAGCTACTTCGAATGGGTTCAGGACATGGCAAGCTTCTTCTGGAGCGAAGAAGAGATCAACCAACGCATGGACAAAATCATGACCGATGCGATGGTACACGTATGGGAAAAAGCGGCCGAGAAATCCTGCTCTCTGCGTACTGCCGCCTATATTGTTGCCTGCGAGCGTATTTTGCTGGCACGTAAAGATCGCGGAATTTATCCGGGCTAAGATTGGATCTTTTCCTGTTCATAAACCACCTGCCGGGCAGGTGGTTTTTTTTCAGCAAAACCCAGCGCGTAATCGCTTTCCCGCCTGATACTGCCCAATCTCACATTTCCGCTGTTTTTTGCAGCTATACGTTTCAATATGGAACGTATTGAGGTGGCAATGTTTCGTATTGAAACGCTAACTCACACAATTTTTTTTTGCATACCTGTGTGCAAAATTACCTTATCGGCAGCGAGCGGTCGCCGTAGCGTTGTACAAACCGATACCCTACATCAGATGGCTGCAGAATTTTGGCAGCATCCAGGACTGTCTGCGGAGCATAAATAATGAAAAAATTGATTAACCGTGTTGAAGACGTACTGAATGAACAACTCGCCGGGCTGGCGAAAGCTTACCCTTCCCTGGCCTTGCATCAGGACCCGGTCTATGTCACTCGCGCAGATGCGCCGGTGATGGGCAAAGTGGCACTACTCTCCGGCGGCGGCAGCGGACATGAACCAATGCACTGCGGTTATATTGGGCAGGGCATGCTCGCCGGGGCCTGCCCGGGTGAAATTTTTACCTCACCTACGCCGGATAAAATGTTCGAATGCGCCATGCAAATTGACGGCGGTGAAGGCGTCCTGCTGATCATCAAGAATTACACCGGTGACATTCTTAACTTCGAAACCGCCACCGAGTTGCTGCACGACAGCGGTATAAAAGTCACGACCATGGTGGTGGATGACGACGTCGCGGTGAAAGACAGTCTGTATACCGCCGGTCGTCGTGGCGTGGCGAATACCGTATTGATAGAAAAACTGGTCGGCGCGGCCGCCGAACGCGGTGACTCGCTGGAAGCCTGCGCGGCACTCGGGCGTCAACTGAATAACCAGGGGCACTCCATTGGAATCGCCATTGGTGCCTGTACCGTTCCGGCCGCCGGGCAACCGTCGTTCACGCTGCAGGATAACGAAATGGAATTTGGCGTGGGTATCCACGGGGAACCGGGCATTGACCGCCGAGCCTTCACGTCTCTCGACCAAACCGTAGATGAAATGTTCAACACGCTGCTGGAAAACGGCAACTACAGCCGCACGCTGCGTCATTGGGACAACGTCCAGGGCGCATGGCAGGAAGGCAAAGAAAGCAAGCGGGCGTTGCAAAGCGGCGATCGCGTCATTGCGCTGGTCAATAATCTCGGTGCAACGCCGTTGTCAGAACTCTTCGGCGTGTATAATCGCCTCGAAAGCCGTTGCCAGGATGCGGGGATCGTCATTGAGCGAAACCTGATCGGTTCTTACTGCACCTCTCTGGATATGACCGGCTTTTCAATCACCCTATTACAGGTGGATGACGAAACGCTGAATTTATGGGATGCACCGGTTCACACCCCTGCTCTCAACTGGGGTAAATAAGGAGATTCATGATGTCCCTCACCAGAACGCAAATTGTTAACTGGCTCTATCACTGCGGCGAAATATTCACTACCGAAAGTGATTTTCTCACCGGACTGGACCGGGAAATCGGCGATGCCGACCACGGTCTGAATATGCACCGTGGCTTTAGTAAAGTGGTCGAAAAACTGCCGTCCATCGCCGATAAAGACATCGGTTTTATTTTAAAAAATACCGGCATGGTATTGCTCTCAAGCGTTGGCGGAGCCAGCGGCCCACTGTTCGGTACATTTTTCATCCGTGCCGCCCAGGTCACTCAAGCCCACCAGAGCCTGACGCTGGACGAGTTGTATCAAATGATCCGCGATGGCGCAGAAGGCGTCATTAGCCGTGGTAAAGCTGAGCCTGGCGACAAAACCATGTGCGACGTCTGGCTACCGGTGGTCGAATCTTTACGTCAGTCCTGCGAGCAAAAGTTAAGCGTACAGGCAGCGCTGGAAGCTGCAAGCCAACAAGCGGAAGCTGCGGCGCAAAGCACCATCACCATGCAGGCATGCAAAGGCCGCGCCAGCTACCTTGGTGAACGCAGCATTGGCCATCAGGATCCTGGCGCAACGTCCGTCATGTTTATGATGCAAATGCTGGCTCAGGCGTCCAGAGAGTAAGGATAAAGCGATGGTAAACCTGGTTATTGTGTCTCACAGCGCCCAACTGGGCGAAGGCGTCGGCGCGTTAGCCCGACAAATGTTAATGGGCGATGGCTGCAAACTCGCTATTGCCGCAGGCATTGACGATCCCGAGAATCCGATTGGCACCGATCCTGTTAAGGTGATGGAAGCCATCGAGTCCGTGGCTGATACGGATCACGTGTTAGTGATGATGGATATCGGCAGCGCGTTACTGAGTGCGGAAACCGCCCTTGAGCTGCTTGACCCTGGTATCGCCGCGAAAGTCCGTCTGTGCGCCGCCCCGCTGGTTGAAGGCACGCTGGCCGCGACTGTTAGCGCCGCTGCGGGTGCCGATATCGAGCGGGTCATCCGTGATGCCATGAACGCCCTCGACGCCAAATGTGAGCAACTGGGTTTACCTTCGCCCTCGGCAGCAAAGTCCACTTCTGCTGAACACTCCCCCGACACAGATGCCCGTTCGATTGCCATTGTGGTGAAAAACCCCAACGGCATCCACGTTCGTCCGGCCTCGCGACTGGTATCTACGCTGTCTGGCTTTAATGCCGAAATGTGGCTGGAGAAAAACGGCAAGTGCGTCGTCCCTGATAGCCTCAATCAGATAGCCTTACTGCAGGTGCGTTGTAACGACACGCTGCGCCTCATTGCCCAAGGAGAACAGGCAGAAGATGCGCTGGCCGCATTCAAACAGCTGGCGGCAGAGAATTTTGGCGAATCGCTTGAGCCAACGCAGGCGAAAAACGCGGCGACTCAGGTCCCGTCACGAGCGACGGGGACGGTATTTTGTTACGCGCCATTCTCACCCGAAATAAGCCAGCAGCCTGCTGCATCATTGCAGACTGAGCAGCAGCGATTACAGGCCGCCATCCAGAGCACGCTGAATGATTTAAGCGAGCTAACCGCGCTTACTGAAGAGAAGTATTCCGCCGATATCGCCGCGATCTTCTCCGGTCACCACACGCTGTTGGACGATCCCGAGCTGTTCGATATGGCCTGCGACGTAATGCGTGAAAAGCAGTGTAGCGCCGCCTGGGCCTGGCAGCAGGTGCTGAGCGAACTCAGCCAGCAGTATTTACAGCTCGACGATCCCTACTTACAGGCACGATACATCGACATTGAAGATTTACTGTCTCGTTCGCTGCAGCATTTGACTGGAGTGACGGCGCAAATCCCGACGTTCACCCGCCCGACAATCCTGGTCGCGGACGTCATTTATCCGTCTACGGTATTGCAACTCGATCCGCTGACCATCAAAGGGATCTGCCTGCGTGCCGGCAGCGAGGCTTCTCACCCGGCGATTATCGCCCATGAAATGGGACTTTGCTGGATGTGTCAGCAAGGGGAGACACTCGATAGCATAAAGATGGGAGATACCCTCACTGTTGACTGCGTGGCACATCGGATAACCCATACAGGTTAATGTCATCAGCACACCCTTCTCGACAGGGTGTGCATCTTCTGCGTTCGTCGGGAAATGTCTGTTTATTCGCAAAATGGGGAGCCGATCACGCGCAACGGTCGATCCTGAACTAAGGTTTTCTCATGGTAAATGCCGCTGCTTCGGCACGCCGCTAAGGAGATTAACCGATGATAACACCAGAAATTCGCCATCCCGGCCTGCTTTCTGTCGCGATAAAACTGACGCTTGCCAGTACCCTTTTTGCCTTTACCTCTTTTACCGTCAATGCGGAGGACGCGCCAGCAACGACACCGCAACCGCCTGATATTCTGCTTGGCCCTTTGTTTAATGATGTACAAACGGCCAAACTTTTCCCTGACCAGAAAACCTTTGCTGACGCGGTTCCCAATAGCGATCCGTTAATGATCCTCGCCGATTATCGAATGCAAAAGAATCAATCTGGATTCGATTTACGTCATTTTGTCGGGGTGAATTTTACCTTACCGAAAGAAGGTGAGAAATACGTCCCACCAGCCGGGCAATCGCTGCGCGAGCATATTGATGGGCTGTGGCCAGTGCTAACCCGCTCGACAACCGATGCTGAAAAATGGGACTCGCTGCTACCGCTTCCGGAGCCATATGTGGTACCAGGCGGACGTTTTCGCGAAATATATTATTGGGACAGCTATTTCACCATGCTGGGGCTTGCCGAAAGTAATCACTGGGACAAGGTTTCCGACATGGTGGCAAACTTCGCTTACGAGATTGATGCCTGGGGACACATTCCAAATGGCAACCGCACCTATTATCTGAGCCGTTCTCAACCGCCGTTCTTTGCCTTTATGGTTGAACTGCTGGCGCAGCACGACGGGGATGATGCGCTGAAAAAATACCTTCCACAAATGCTCAAAGAGTACACCTACTGGATGGAAGGCGTCGAAACGCTCCAGCCCGGTCAGCAAAATAAGCGCGTGGTTAAGCTGGATGACGGCACCATTTTGAACCGC
The DNA here is from genome assembly GCF_005281355.1 of Citrobacter sp. wls615. Lineage (NCBI taxonomy): Bacteria > Pseudomonadati > Pseudomonadota > Gammaproteobacteria > Enterobacterales > Enterobacteriaceae > Citrobacter > Citrobacter sp. wls615. The sequence goes on from NZ_SZXM01000016.1 coordinate 17,798, forward strand.
TACTGGGATGACCGCGATACGCCGCGGCCAGAGTCATGGGTGGAGGATATCGCCACCGCCAAAAGTAACCCGAACCGCCCGGCTACCGAAATCTACCGTGACCTGCGTTCCGCCGCCGCATCTGGCTGGGATTTTAGCTCCCGCTGGATGGATAACCCCAACCAGCTAGGCACCTTGCGTACCACCAGCATCGTGCCGGTCGATCTCAATGCGCTGATGTACAAAATGGAAAAAATGATCGCCCTCGCCAGTAAAGCCGCCGGTGATGATGCCAAAGCCGCGCAGTACGAAGGCTTCGCCAATGCCCGGCAAAAAGGGATCGAAAAACACCTGTGGAATGACAAAGAGGGCTGGTATGCCGACTACGATCTGAAGAGTCATAAAGTACGTAATCAGCTTACTGCCGCCGCCCTGTTCCCGCTGTACGTTAATGCGGCGGCAAAAGATCGCGCCAGTAAGGTCGCCGCGGCAACCCAGGCGCATCTACTGCAGCCCGGCGGTCTTGCTACCACCTCGGTGAAAAGCGGCCAACAATGGGATGCGCCAAACGGCTGGGCCCCGCTCCAGTGGGTCGCGGCATCAGGGTTACAGAATTACGGTCAGGATAACGTCGCCATGGACGTCACCTGGCGATTTCTCACCAACGTGCAGCACACTTACGATCGCGAGAAAAAGCTGGTTGAGAAGTATGACGTGAGCACCACAGGCACAGGCGGTGGTGGCGGTGAATATCCGTTACAGGATGGTTTCGGTTGGACCAACGGCGTAACGCTGAAAATGCTCGACCTGATTTGTGCCAAAGAAAAACCCTGCGACAGCGTACCCGCATCACGACCAACCCCGGACAGTACAACCCCTGCCGAGCCTAAAAAGCAGACTCAACCGACGCCTTAAGGTCATTACCTGAGCCGTTTTACGCCCTTAATCCGCGCTATGCCGCGGATTTTTTCTGTCTTATTTTCCGCCATTTAAGCTGTCTCTATGCCCCCTAGCCCTTATGGGGTATCCGGGGTTTTCATCCGTGAGAATTTGATTCTGAACATGTTTTTATTCGCTATATATGTAAATATATAGCGAATTTGTAACCTTCAGGATACCGATAATGGCACTGACAAGACGGATGTTTGCCCAGCTTGTGGCATCTGCACTGCTGCTACGCCATCTTCCCGCATTGGCGCAAACGCCGCTAACCGTTGCCGTTGGAGGCACGCCAGGGCCGAATATAACCCAACGCGTGGTCAGCGCGGGGGCGCCCGCCGACATACTGCTGCTGGCCGTCGCGCCGGAAAAACTGGTAGGGCTTTCCTCCTTTGATTTATCTCGCCAGACCGCCATCCCGTTCCACGATGATATTCGGGCATTGCCGAAACTGGGCAGGCTGGCTGGGCGCGCCAGTACCCTCTCACTTGAAGCGTTACTGGCGCTTAAACCCGACCTGGTTGTTGACTGCGGCAATGCCGATGAAACCTGGCTTTCTCAGGCCAGACAGGTGAGCGCGCAAACGCAAATTCCCTGGCTGTTGATTAACGGTGAACTGCGACGTACCCCGGAACAGTTACTCGCCGCCGGTGAAGCACTGGGAGTCGACTCGTGGGCCAGAGCTCAGGCCAGACTGGCTCGTCGGTTTATTGATGAAGCACTCGCGTTTTCCCACTCTTACGGAGCAAAGCTGCGTTTTTATGCCGCGCGCGGCGCCAGAGGGCTTGAGACAGGGTTACAAGGTTCACTGCATACCGAAGCGGCAGAACTGCTGGGCTTACACAATGTGGCGCAAATCCCTGGGCGACAGGGACTCACGCAGGTTTCAATGGAAAATCTGCTGAGCTGGCAGCCCGATATTATTCTGGTGCAGGATGCGGTGACGGCGCAGTACCTGAGGGAAGATCCGGTCTGGCAAGGAGTTAAAGCGGTTGCCAACCAACGCATTCTGTTTCTCAGCGGTCTACCGTTTGGCTGGCTGGATGCGCCTCCTGGCATCAACCGTTTACTGGGATTACGCCGCCTGCACGCCTGGCTTGATCCTCAGGTTAACGCGAGCTTTAAAGCCGATATGAAGCGCTACAGCGAACTCTTCTGGCATACCACGCTAAGCGATGCACAGTATCAACGTCTGGTGGCTGTCTGATGAAAACATCTACCCTCGGTTTTCTGATGATCGCGGCGGTGGTGCTCTGCGCGAGCGTCGCTGCAGTATCGGGCGCGTATCGCCTGGATGCACAGCAGGTCGTGAATCTTATTGCCGGTACAGATAGCGTCCCGATGCAGGACAAAATCGTCTTCTGGCAAATCCGTCTGCCGCGCATTCTGGCTGCATTGCTGCTTGGCGCGGCGCTGGCAGGCGCAGGAACCACCTATCAGGGCATGTTCCGCAACCCGCTAGTCTCGCCGGATATCCTCGGCGTGGCGGCGGGTGCCGGTTTAGGTGCCTGTACGGCAATCCTGTTCGGATTACCGATCCTGTTTATTCAACTGTATGCGTTCACGGGCGGTTTATTCGTGGTCGCCGGTGTCTGGTTGATTACCCGGCGAGTCAAGCGCCACGACCCAGTTTTAACGCTGGTTCTGGTCGGGATTGCGCTGGGTACGGTATGTGGCGCGGGGATTTCACTCATCAAAACGCTGGCCGACCCGTATACCCAACTCCCGTCTATCACCTTCTGGCTGCTTGGCGGTTTATCGACGATCACTTCGCACGATCTGTGGTTCTCGGCACCGCTGATCTTCGCAGGACTGGTCCCGCTATTGCTGCTGCGCTGGCGCATGAACCTGCTCACCCTGTCGGATGATGAAGCACGATCGCTTGGGATCAACGTCTCCCGATTGCGACTGGGACTGATCGTCTGCGCAACGTTAATTACCGCCTGTACCGTCGCCATCGCGGGCATCATCGGCTGGATTGGACTGGTTGTGCCGCACATTGGCAGACTCATCAGTGGCAATAACCATCAGCAGTTGCTCCCCGTGTCCATGGGGATCGGCGCCATTTTGCTGCTGCTTACCGATACCCTCGCCCGTACGCTGAGCAGCACGGAAATTCCGCTGGGGATCCTGACTGCATTTATTGGGGCGCCGTTCTTTTTGCTGCTTTTGCTGCGGGGAAACCGGTCATGACGCTATTAATCGTGCGCCACGCGTCGCTGGGGTACCACAGTCAACAACCTGTGTTACGCGATGTCTCATTTCAGGTTTCGCCCGGCTCCGTCTGTTGTCTGATTGGCGCCAACGGCAGTGGAAAAACGACCCTGATGCGCACCATTCTCGGGGTTCTTCCGCCGCTTCACGGTGACATTCTTCTTGATGGCATCGCGGTGAATCATCTCAACGATCGGCAACGCGCCGCGGCCATCGCCTGGGTTCCTCAGGCGCATGACGGCGCATTTGCCTTCAGCGCGCTGGACATGGTGATGATGGGACTGGCCCCGCAACTGGCGGCATTTGCGGTTCCCGGGGCTAAAGAACATGAAATTGCCCATCAACAGCTGGCGATGCTGGGGATCTCTCACCTGGCGTCTCGACGCTGGAACACACTGAGCGGCGGAGAGCGGCAGTTGGTGTTAATTGCCCGCGCGTTGGCGCAACGTCCGCGCCTTTTATTGCTGGATGAACCTGCTTCCAGCCTGGATTTTGGGCATCAAATCCGCCTGCTCGACACGTTGGTGACGCTGAAAAATTCGGGTATGGCCCTGCTGATGTCGACCCATCACCCGCTGCATGCCCGGGCAATCGCCGACAGCGTGGTACGCGTCGAGCCAGACGGTGAAGTGTCGCAGGGACGTCCTGAACACCAGCTCGCCGCCGATCGTCTGGCTGAATTGTATCGCGTTACACCGTCACAAATTGCTCACCACCTCTTTGGCTCACATAATTAAGGGATAAGAATGCTCATTGACGACATTGATTTTGCCGATCTTTACCGTAAACAGTTACAACTGGCGAACAGAACCGAGAAAAAGCCGGAGCACTGGGATAAACGTGCGGAAAAAATGGCGGAGAATTGCGCCTCATTAACCGACAGCTATCTGCTGCAGCTGTTGGGGAAGATCGACCTGAAAGGCGCAGAGTCGCTGTTTGATATGGGCTGCGGGCCCGGTACGGTCTCGCTGGCGCTGGCTAAAAAGATGCCAATAATTTACGGCGTAGATTACAGCCAGGGAATGCTGAGCGTAGCTACCCGCCGCGCCGTACAAATGAATGCCCATCACGTACAGTGGGTGCAGAGGGCCTGGGAAGAGCACTGGGATGATTTACCCCAGTGCGATATCGCCGTCGCCTCGCGCTCCACGCTGGTTGCCGATATGCGCCAGGCGATGACCAAACTGAATAATCAGGCCCGGCTGCGGGTTTATACCACTCATCTCGTCAGTTCATCTTTCGTTTCTCCCACCATTCAACGTGTGCTGGGCCGCGAAGTGATTGAGCTTCCCAACTATATCTATGCGCTTAATGTCCTGTATCAGATGGGGATCCACGCGCACGTTGATTTTATCCGCGGACCCAACTGCCAGCAGGACAACAGCACCTGGACACGTTTTCTCGAAAACGTGCGCTGGAGTATGGGGGACCTGAGCGCCGACGAGATCGAACGTCTGGAAGCCTGGTATCAGCAGCAGGATCCTCGCGCGATTGCCCCCGCCAGTCGTGACTGGGCGCTTATCTGGTGGGACAGCGTTCCGCAGGAGGCGCTGAGATGATCTACTTTTCGCAGGCGCAAACCGACGCGCTGCTGCTGGAAGATATCCAGGGCGGGGATCTGACCACCCGCGCGCTGGGTATCGGCGCGCAACCTGGTGTTATGACGTTTTACCATCGCCAGGGCGGATGCGTTAGCGGCACCGCCGTTGCCAGACAAATGCTCACCTCATTAGGTTTAACCGTCAGCGACGGGGTGGCCGATGGTGAACAGGTCAGCGCCGGACAGCAATTGATTCGCGCGCACGGAAATGCGGCGGCGCTGCACCAGGGTTGGAAAGCGGTACAAAATGTCCTGGAGTGGAGCTGCGGGGTTTCGGGCTATCTTGAGAGCATGTTGAGCCAACTGCGTCAGCGCTATCCCGATGGACAGATAGCCTGCACCCGCAAAGCCATCCCCGGTACGCGTTTGCTGGCGACTCAGGCAATACTCGCCGCCGGAGGCATCATCCACCGGGGAGGATGCGCCGAAACGGTACTGCTGTTTGCTAATCACCGTCGTTTTCTGACCAACCCAGACGACTGGACAAGTGTTATTGCGAGCTTACGCAGTCATGCGCCAGAAAAAAAGATCGTCGTCGAAGCGGATACGCCAGCTGAAGCAATAGCCGCACTACGCGCCGCCCCCGATGTCCTGCAGCTCGACAAATTTACCCCTGAGCAGGCAACAGAAATTGTCCGTCTGGCCCCTTCTCTGGCCCCCCATTGCACGCTGGCGCTGACTGGCGGCATTACCCTCGCCTCGCTGGCGAGTTATCTCGACTGTGGCATCAGACTCTTTATCACCTCCGCGCCTTACTACGCTCCGCCTGCGGATATCAAAGTTAGCCTGAGCCCGGACGCACGTGGCATATAACATTTATAAATGGACTAAAAGAATGAATTTCAACAAAAGTTGTCTTTACACAGCCCTGTCGTTTGCTTTCGCGCATAGTGCTTTTGCTGGGCAGGAAAGCGAAACCATGACAGTCTGGTCAAGCCCGGCCTCCGCGGCAACCACTACGGTTCTCGGCCAGGAAACGATCCAACAGCTGGATAAACAAAACGTGGCGCAGGCGCTGAGCGTCGTCCCCGGCGTAGTGCTGCAAAAATCAGGCAACCGTAATGAGCAGCAGGTAAAGGTGCGCGGGTTTGACAGCCGTCAGGTTCCCGTCTTTTTTGACGGTGTGCCGGTGTACATCCCCTATGACGGCAACCTCGATTTAGGCCGTTTCCTGACATCCGATATCGCTTCGGTTGAAGTCTCCAAAGGCTACTCGTCTCTGCTACAAGGGCCTAACCAGATGGGCGGCGCCATTAATATCACCACCAAAAAGCCCACTAAACCAATTGAAGGCAGTATTGGTTATCGTCAGGGCTGGAGTCGTAGCAAAGACAACGCCCACGATATGCACGCTTCATTTGGCGCTAGTAACGATCTGGGTTACATCCAGCTCAGCGGCAGCCAGCTGAAGCAGGATTTCCTTGGCTTACCGCACGGCGTGGACAATCCGGTTGCAGGCAGTCACGGCAAGATTGCCAACTCCTCCGCCGATGATAAACGCGGCATCGTGAAGCTGGGCTTTACCCCTCGCGGCGATGATGAGTATGTGCTGACCTATATTAATCAGGACGGTGAAAAAGATAACCCACCGTACGCCGGAACCAGCAGTCAGAAATCACGCTACTGGCAATGGCCGCAGTACGATAAAGAGAGCTATTACTATCAGGGAACTACCCATCTGGGCGACCGTTTTACCCTGAAAAGCCGTCTGTATCGCGATACTTTTGAAAATACGCTGATGATGTATAACTCGCTTGCCGATCTGAAAAATAAGAAAGGCAGCTATAGCCATTATTCGGACTACAGCGATGGGGCTGGCCTGCAGCTCGCTGCGGATATGCGTGAAAACGATCTGCTCTCTTTCGCCGTAAACTGGAAGGATGATGTTCACCGCGAGAAAGGGGCGCCGAATGCGGCTTACGACCGTTACGAAGACCGTACCTGGTCTGTTGCCAGTGAATACCAGTGGGCAGCCGCGGACAATGTCGATGTGGTGGCGGGAATAAGCTATGACTGGCGCGACAGTCTGGAAGGCATGAAACACGAGAAAAACGGCAGCGTCACTCACTACGATGACAACAATCAGTCGGCCTTTAACTGGCAGGTGATGACCAAATACCACTTTGAAAATTCAGACACACTGGCGCTGTCCTACTCTGACAGAACGCGCTTCCCAACGTTGAAAGAGCGCTACACGACCTCAAAACCGGCTTATAACCAGGTGGCTCTGGTCAATCCGCAGCTGAAACCGGAACGCGCCCGTAGCGTAGACCTGACCTGGAATGGTTCACTTAGCCAGAACTGGGGCTTTGAAGCCAGCGTCTATTACAACCGCATCAGCGACGCGATTCTGTCGCACAACATTGATGCCGACACTATCCAGAATCAGAACAGTGGTCGGGTGGATTACACCGGCCTTGATGCCGGTGTTAAAGGTAAGGTCTTTGATATGCTGGACGTCGGGCTGAGCTATGGCCTTATCCATGCAGACGTCAAACGCAGCGACATCGGCAAAATAACCGATTTGCCGACGCAAACCCTGACCGCCTGGATGACGCTGAAACCGTGGGATCCGCTGAGCATTACGCTGTCTGAAGAAGCCCGTTCGTCGAGCTATAGCAATAGCGACGGCTCGCAGAAAGCCGCGGGTTTCGCCATTACCCATTTACGCGCTGACTACGCCATCGGTCACGGGTTCAGCGTTAACGCTTCGGTCAATAATCTGTTCGATACGCAGTACGTTTATAGTGAAGGATTTATTGAAGAAGGCCGTAATTACTGGGCGGGAATTGAGTATCAATTCTAACTTAGCGACATAGAGAAACGGCCCCCAGAGGGGGCCGCTCACTCAATCTCGTCGTACAAGCCGGAAGACACCCAGCACGACAATCGCGCCGACCACGGCCACCAGGAAGCTGTGGAGATTAAATCCGCTGACATCACCGCCGATACCAAACATCGTTGCCAGCCATCCGCCGACCACAGCACCGACGATACCGAGGATACAGGTCAGGATAAAACCGCCGCCATCGCGCCCCGGCATAATCAGTTTGGCGATAACACCCGCAATCAGACCAAAAACAATCCAGGCAATAATTCCCATTTTCAGGCCCTCTTTCCAGTGAATGTGCGCTCGTTGTTCCCGCGCCAGTGCATTAAGTATAGGCAAGCTGTTGGATGACGCTTTTACGCGCAGACTTAATTCATTGGCTTTAGTAAAAAATTTCATCCATTTGTCTTAAGTTCTGTCGTTTGATGCCGATAATCCAACGATAAACCCGGCATCCAGGAGTCATTAGGTGTGAGTATCTACAATGAGCAGTTCCTGAAGCAAAATCCGTTAGCGGTGTTAGGCGTACTCAGGGACTTAAATTCGCAGCAGGTTCCACTGCGTATCTCCTGGTCTGGTGGCCAGTTCATCAGCAAAATACTGGCAGTCAGCTCGGACGAACTGGTCATGGACTTTGGCAGTCAGGAATATGAAAACCAGGCCGTGCAGCGGGCCAGCCAGATCTCAGTTATCGCCGAAACGCAGGGTGCCAAAGTGGAATTCACCCTGCCGCAGCTTAAAAAAGGCGAGTATCAGCGGCTACCGGCATTTATCTCAACGCTGCCGCCTTCACTGTGGTTTATTCAGCGCCGGGAATATTTCCGTATCGGTGCGCCGCTGCACCCCCCCTATCGCTGCGCGGCAAAGATGCCGGACAACAGCATTCTGCATTTTCGCCTGTTCGATTTGTCTCTCGGCGGCATGGGTGGACTGTTAGAAACGGCAAAACCAGAGGGACTGGTAGAAGGCATGCGCTTCTCACACGTTGAACTGAACATGGCGCAATGGGGGGTGTACCACGTGGACGCCCAACTCATTTCTATTAGCGAGCGCAAAGTTATCGACAGCAAAAACGAAACCATTACCACTCCCCGCCTGAGCTTTCGTTTTCTCAACGTCGGCCCGGCGGTGGAGCGGAATTTACAGCGGATTATTTTTTCCCTTGAGCGCGAAGCCCGGGAAAAAGCAAACAAGGTGCGCGATTAACATCACCTGAATTACATCGCATCCAGCGCTTGTTGAAGCTTCCAGATATAGCGCGGGGCCTGCGGCGCCGGATGATTATCAGCCACATAATCGATAAATTCATCCGGACTGAGATCGTTGATCTTATTGATGGCTTTTTTCCTGTCGGAGGAGAACGTTCGCAGTAGCGCGCCCGCCCCGTTGGCGTACGACACCACCACCGCATATTGCATCACCTGCGGATCTTCAATTCCGGCCAGCGGTCCGGTTTCAAGAATACTCAGGTAGGCGGCGCCCATCGAAATATTACGCTCAGGATTTTTCAGCTCGCTGGTCGACGGCTCTCCGCTCCATCCCATGCGACGATAAACATCGCGCCCTGACGTAGACGCTTTTAGCTGCATCAGACCAATCGCATTCGATTTACTGACCGCATTCGGATTTCCGCCAGATTCAATGGCGATGATAGCGGTAATCAATTGTGGGCTGACACCCCAGGCCGCACCGGCTTTTTCACTGATCGGCATCCATTGCATTGCGCGTTTGACCGGAACTTCAGCATTCCATGGCGGATTTTTGTAATCCTGTTTTGAACTACAGCCCGCAAGTAATACAACCAAAAAAGCAAACCATCTCAATTTCACGTCATCTATCCTTATAGCCGGAACCTGTCGCTGAGGTGACAACGACATACCTACGCGGCATGATATACATTTGGTTTTAGTTGTAGCAAGGAAATGCCATGTCCCGGTTTCACTTAATTGCCCCTTCGGGCTACTGTATCAACCAGCAGGCTGCATTACGTGGGCTTGCGCGGCTTACTGAGGCCGGTCATCAGGTCGACAATTCGGCTGTCATTACGCGCCGCTGCCAGCGTTTTGCTGGCACCGAAGCAGAGCGTCTGGCTGATGTGAACTCGCTCGTAAATCTGCAAACGCCCGATACCATTGTCATGGCGGTACGCGGAGGCTATGGCGCCAGCCGTTTACTGGAAGGTATCGACTGGCAGGGGCTGGCTGCCCGTCAGCAGCAAAACCCGCTGTTGCTCTGCGGGCACAGCGATTTTACGGCGATTCAGTGCGGTTTGCTGGCGCAAGGGAATGTGATTACCTTCAGCGGCCCAATGCTGGCGGCTAACTTCGGGGCCGAGGAGATGAACACGTTTACCGAGTACCATTTCTGGCAGGCTTTGCGTCATCCCCAATTTACCCTTGAATGGCAGAGTAACGGCCCGGCGTGTGCGACCGAAGGTACGCTATGGGGCGGAAATCTGGCGATGATCATTTCGCTGATGGGCACACCGTGGATGCCCGCTATCGAAAACGGTGTGTTGGTGCTGGAAGACATTAATGAGCACCCATTCCGTATTGAACGCATGCTGCTGCAGCTATACCATGCGGGAATACTGGCCCGGCAGAACGCCATTATTCTTGGCAGTTTTAGCGGCAGTGCGCCCAATGACTATGACGCCGGTTACAGCCTTGATTCGGTTTGCGCTTTTCTACGCGACAGATTGTCAGTTCCGTTAATCAGCGGTCTCGATTTTGGTCATGAACAACGTACCGTCACCCTGCCTTTGGGGGCCAATGCGATGCTGAAAAACGATAAAAATGGCGCTCAGCTCACCATAAATGGTCATCCGGTACTTAAATCGTAAAAAAAGCTGCCAACAGGGCTAAGTAAAACGCTGTTTCTGTCGTTATTATGTTAGGGTTTGTTAATACGAAACAGCGTAATTCAGGAGTAAACGAACGTTGGATGCCGCAGCAGTTATTAGCCTTTTTATTTTGGGTTCCGTTCTCGTCACCTGCAGTATCTTACTCAGTTCATTCTCATCACGTCTTGGCATCCCTATTCTGGTGATATTTCTCGCTATCGGGATGTTAGCGGGGGTGGATGGTGTAGGCGGTATTCCTTTTGACAACTACCCTTTTGCCTACATGGTGAGCAACCTCGCGCTGGCGGTTATCCTGCTCGACGGCGGCATGCGCACCCAGGCCAGCTCTTTTCGCGTCGCGCTGGGTCCGGCGCTATCGCTGGCGACCGTCGGGGTACTGATTACCTCCGGACTTACCGGCATGATGGCCGCATGGTTGTTTAATCTGGATCTCATTGAGGGACTATTGATTGGCGCGATAGTCGGTTCCACCGACGCGGCGGCGGTCTTTTCCCTGCTTGGCGGTAAGGGGCTTAACGAACGTGTTGGCTCCACACTGGAAATTGAATCCGGGAGTAATGACCCGATGGCGGTGTTTTTGACTATCACGCTTATCGCCATGATCCAAAACCACGAGACCGGTTTAAGCTGGATGTTCGCGGTGCATATTCTCCAACAGTTTGGCTTAGGGATTGTGCTGGGACTCGGCGGCGGCTACCTGCTGCAGCAAATGATTAACCGCATTTCGTTGCCTGCCGGGCTGTATCCGTTACTGGCCTTAAGCGGCGGGATCCTCATTTTTGCTCTGACTACTGCGCTGGAAGGCAGCGGTATTCTGGCGGTTTATCTGTGCGGTTTCCTGCTGGGTAATCGCCCGATCCGCAACCGATTTGGTATTCTGCAAAACTTCGATGGCCTGGCCTGGCTGGCGCAAATAGCCATGTTCCTGGTGCTGGGGCTACTGGTCACACCGTCCGACCTGCTGCCTATCGCGATTCCGGCGCTGATTTTGTCCGCGTGGATGATTTTCGTGGCACGTCCGCTGTCGGTCTTCGCCGGACTGCTGCCGTTCCGTGGCTTCAATCTGCGCGAGCGTATTTTTATCAGTTGGGTGGGCTTGCGCGGGGCAGTGCCGATCATCCTTGCCGTCTTCCCGATGATGGCGGGCCTGGAGAATGCGCGTCTGTTCTTTAATGTGGCCTTCTTCGTGGTTCTGATCTCCCTGCTGTTTCAGGGAACGTCGCTTTCCTGGGCGGCTAAAAAGGCCAAAGTGGTGGTTCCGCCGGTCGGCTGGCCCGTTTCGCGTATTGGTCTGGATATTCACCCGGATAACCCTTGGGAGCAGTTTGTTTATCAGCTCAGCGCGGATAAGTGGTGTGTGGGAGCCGCATTGCGCGATCTGCATATGCCGGAAGAAACGAGAATTGCCGCCCTGTTTCGTGACAATGTATTGTTTCATCCGTCGGGCAGCACGCGCCTGCGTGAAGGCGACGTGTTGTGCGTCATTGGTCGCGAGCGCGATCTCCCCGCTCTCGGCAAGCTATTCAGCCAGTCGCCGCCGGTATCGTTAGACCAGCGCTTCTTTGGGGATTTTATTCTCGAAGCCAGCGCAAAATATGCCGACGTGGCGCTGATATATGGCCTCGACGATGGCACAGAGTATCGCGATAAACAGCAAACGCTGGGTGAAATTGTTCAGCACCTGTTAGGCGCCGCGCCGGTCGTCGGTGACCAGGTGGAATTTGCTGGCATGATCTGGACGGTGGCCGAGAAAGAAGATAATGCGGTGCTGAAGGTTGGTGTTCGCGTTGCTGAAGATGAGGATGAGTAACGTAGCTGTTTTTGCCGGGTGGCGGCGGCGCCTACCCGGCATACAAAATACACTGCTTCTCCAGGCCTGAAAGCTGCGCGCCATCAGGCAATTTTACAAAGTTACACCGTCACAACCGGTACGCGCAGCGCCAGCGAACACATCAGCTCGTAGCCCACCGTACCCGCAGCAGCGGCCACATCGTCAATTTTAATCTCTTTGCCCCACAGCTCTACCGGCGTGCCGATCCCCGCCTGAGGACATGGCGTCAGATCAACCGCCAGCATATCCATTGAGACCGTTCCGACCGTTTTGGTGCGCACACCGTCCACCAGCACTGGCGTGCCGCTCGGCGCATGGCGCGGATAACCATCTGCATACCCGGTCGCCACAATGCCGATGCGTTGCTCTCCACTGGCGGTGTAACGCCCACCGTAGCCGACCCGATCGCCGGCTTTCAGCGTTTGTATGCCGATAATTTCGCTGCTTAACGTCATCACAGGTTTGAGACCTGTATTCGCGATGTCTCGCCATTGCCCCGACGGCGAAGCACCGTACAAGATGATGCCAGGGCGAACCCAGTCATAATGCGCTTCAGGATGCCACAGCGTGGCAGCTGAATTGGACAGTGACCGTCTGCACTCCAGCCCTTCTGTCGCCTGCGCAATACGCGTCATCGCTTCCTGAATGCCATCCGGGTGTTCTGCATCCGCGAAGTGCGACATCAGCGTCATTTCACCGACGTTGGGCATTGCCCTCAGCTGTTGCCAGACCGTGGAAACTCTGTCCGGTAAGAAACCCAGACGGTTCATGCCACTGTTCACCTTCAGATAAACATCGAGCGGTGCATTCAGACGCGCATTCTGCAATGCTTTAAGCTGCCAGTTACTATGCACACACGTTGTCAGACGATATTTGTCATATACCGTCAGGTCGTCGGCGTGGAAAAAACCCTCCAGCATTAATATCGGGCCTTTCCATCCCCGCTCGCGCAGGGTTATCGCCTCTTCAAGATTGAGCATGGCAAAGCCGTCGGTTGTGCCCAGCGCATTCCATACTCGTTCAATGCCGTGTCCGTAGGCATTGGCTTTCACTACCGACCAGACGCGGGCGTCCGGTGCGGCCTGGCGCGTAATGGCCAGATTTTGTTTCAACGCCTGCAGGTCAATGCTGGCCAGTATCGGGCGGGTCATCTCTCGTCCTTATCAGTTATGTGCGCCGTGTAAATGCCGTGGACGAGAGGGGGTAAACCCCGGACTGTAACGCGCCACGCTCAAATCGTCGTAAGGAATGGCTGGGGTACGGCCAGACAAAATATCGCTCAGCAACTGGCCGGATCCACAGGCCATGGTCCAGCCCAGCGTGCCATGACCGGTATTGAGTAGCAGATTCTTAAAGCGGGTTCGTCCCACGACCGGCGTACCGTCCGGGGTCATCGGGCGCAGTCCGGTCCAGAATGTGGCCTGTTCCACATGACCGCCGCGCGGGAAAAGATCGCGTACGACCATCTCCAGCGTTTCGCGGCGTGGCTGCAGCAATTCGGTATTGAAGCCAACAATCTCCGCCATGCCGCCAACGCGAATGCGGTTATCAAAGCGAGTAATGGCGATCTTGTAAGTTTCATCAAGGATAGTAGAAACCGGTGCCCCGTCATCCTGCGCCACTGGAATGGTCAAGGAATAACCTTTCAGCGGATAGACCGGAATATCCACGATCCCTTTGAGCATCGCCGTGGAGTAAGAGCCAAACGCCATCACATAAGCATCGGCTTTAATGATTTCCTCGCCACACTGAACGCCATATATTTGCTCACCTTCGCTGAGCAGCTTATCAACTGGGGTGTTAAAGCGGAACGTAACGCCCGCTTGCTCGGCCATCTGCGCCAGGCGCTGGGTAAACAGTTGGCAGTCACCGGTTTCGTCGTTCGGTAAACGCAGACCGCCGGTCAGCTTGTGCGCGACTTCTGCCAGTGCCGGTTCGACTTCAGCCAGGCGGTTTGCTTCCAGCAACTGATATGGCACGCCCGCGTCTTCGAGCACGGCGATATCGCGGGTGGCGTTCTCATACTGTTGAGCCGTACGGAACAGCTGTAACGTTCCGCCCTGACGTCCTTCATACTCAATACCGGTAGAGGCGCGCAGCGCTTTCAGACAATCACGGCTGTATTCCGCCAGCCGCACCATGCGACCTTTGTTTTCCATGTAGTGGCTGGTGTCGCAGTTGCGCAGCATTTGCCACATCCATTTCAACTGGAACTGGGTCCCGTCGAGACGGACGGCCAGCGGGGCATGGCGCTGAAACATCCATTTAATTGCTTTAAGCGGTACGCCTGGCGCCGCCCATGGTGCTGCATAACCTGGCGAGATTTGTCCGGCATTTGCCGCACTGGTTTCCAGTGCCGGACCGGGCTCACGATCAATGACGGTGACATCGTGTCCAGCCTGACTTAAGTACCAGGCGCTGGTCACGCCAACGACACCACTTCCCAGTATGACAACTCGCATAGCCACTCCGTTAACAGTAAAAGAACAATCATCTAATTACATCTTGATAACTCAGTTGAAAATATTATTCAACATATGGCTTTTTTATGGTGACTTATCTCACATATAGCGGTGATTGCAGGGAGCTCCCTGCTTTGGAATCTCATGCTGTGCGTTATTTTTATCCAGCATAAAATTTTGCGGACACGCCTTTTTTCCACGCCTCGCTATCGTGAAATCGCAAAGAAAAAATTTCTGCCGCAGCACGTTTTTTAACACCATGATCTATGCTTGAAATGAGGTACTCCAGACAGAGAGTGCCGCCAACAATGAGGGTGCGCGAATGGCTACGATTGATTCCATGAACAAGGACAGCACACGGTTAAGCGATGGACCCGACTGGACGTTTGATCTGCTGGATGTCTATCTGGCGGAAATAGACCGCGTGGCGAAACTCTACAGACTGGATACCTACCCGCACCAAATCGAGGTGATCACCTCCGAACAGATGATGGATGCCTACTCCAGCGTCGGGATGCCAATCAACTATCCGCACTGGTCGTTTGGTAAGAAGTTTATTGAAACCGAGCGCTTGTATAAGCATGGTCAGCAGGGACTGGCCTATGAAATCGTCATTAACTCCAATCCATGTATCGCGTATCTGATGGAAGAGAACACTATCACCATGCAGGCGCTGGTGATGGCGCATGCCTGCTACGGACATAACTCTTTCTTCAAAAATAACTACCTGTTCCGTAGCTGGACGGATGCCAGTTCCATTGTCGACTATCTGATCTTCGCGCGAAACTACATTACCCAGTGTGAAGAGCGTTACGGTGTGGATGAAGTCGAAAAGCTCCTCGACTCCTGCCATGCGCTGATGAACTACGGCGTGGACCGTTATAAACGACCGCAAAAAATCTCGCTACAGGAAGAGAAAGCCCGGCAGAAAAGCCGTGAAGAGTATCTGCAAAGCCAGGTGAATATGCTGTGGCGCACGCTGCCGAAAAAAGAGGAAGAGAAAACCATTTCCGAAGCGCGGCGATATCCTTCCGAGCCACAAGAAAACCTGCTGTATTTTATGGAGAAAAACGCGCCGCTGCTGGAATCCTGGCAGCGTGAGGTGTTACGCATCGTGCGCAAGGTCAGCCAGTATTTTTATCCGCAGAAACAAACGCAGGTGATGAACGAAGGCTGGGCCACCTTCTGGCATTACACCATTCTGAACCACCTTTATGATGAAGGTAAAGTTACCGAACGTTTTATGCTGGAGTTTCTGCATAGCCACACCAACGTGGTATTCCAGCCGCCGTACAATAGCCCGTGGTATAGCGGGATAAACCCTTACGCGCTGGGCTTTGCGATGTTCCAGGATATCAAGCGTATCTGTCAGTCCCCCACCGAAGAAGACAGATACTGGTTCCCGGATATTGCCGGTTCCGACTGGCTGGAAACCCTGCATTTCGCAATGCGCGATTTTAAAGATGAGAGCTTTATCAGTCAGTTCCTGTCACCAAAAGTGATGCGCGATTTCCGCCTGTTCACCGTGCTGGATGACGATCGCCACAATTACCTGGAGATTTCCGCTATCCATAATGAGGAAGGATATCGTGAAATTCGTAGCCGACTGTCGTCGCAATATAACCTCAGCAATCTGGAGCCGAATATTCAAATCTGGAATGTTGATCTGCGTGGCGACCGGTCACTCACCTTGCGTTATATTCCGCATAACCGCGCCCCGCTGGATAAAGGCCGCAAAGAGGTGTTGAAACATGTGCACCGGTTATGGGGTTTTGACGTGATGCTGGAGCAGCAGAATGAAGATGGCAGCGTGGAGCTGCTGGAGCGTTGCCCGCCGAGGATGAACGGTCTGTAAAAACAAAACCCCTCGAATGAGGGGTTTTTAATTAGCGTCCCTGAATAGCTAAATCGCCCGGCAGGTTCTTCTGCATGCGATGCCAAATCTCGCCGCTATCGTGACCGTAGCGGCGCACCGTTTCATAAACCTGCTCATGAGCACCCTGCTCGCACAGTTCTGACAGCTTACGATAGAAGCTCAGCGCCAGACCACGCGCTTCTGGATTGGCAAAATAATGACGACCAATGCGGGTATATAACCCTTTCATTCCGTTGAGGATCAGACCGTAAATCGGATTACCGGACGCAAATGCCAGACCGCGGAAAATGTTATAGTCCAGATCAGCGAACGCATCAGCATGGTCAGCTACCTGATTAGCTGTCGCCAACACCTCTTGCGCTTTAACAGGATGCTGGCGAAACGCGGTGCGGATAAAGATGGTTGAAATGTTGGTGCGCACAGACAGCAGATTATCGATCAACTGCGGTACGCTCTCGTGATCGAGGCGCGCCAGCGTTTCAAGAATATTCAACCCGGAGGTTTCCCAGAAGTTATTCACCTTCGTCGGTTTGCCGTGTTGAATGGTCAACCAGCCGTCCCGCGCCAGACGCTGTAATACTTCGCGCAACGTAGTACGTGTCACTCCGATCAGTTCAGAGAGTTCACGTTCAGCGGGCAAAATAGTGCCAGGTGGGAAGCGGTTATTCCAGATACTCTCAATGATGTACTCTTCCGCGAACCCCGCCGGGCTTTGCGCCTTAATGACCATAGTAATAATTCCATTACACAGCAAAACATAGTTACAGTTATCATACCAGACGGGTTTCATAGCTGATAGCTGACGAAATGAAGAAAAAGTGGATCAAGGCTTCATTTTACAGATAACGCTGATGCACACTCACCCTTGCCATTCACGTGAAGAGCTTGCCTGTGCTCCCTCCTCCCGCTAAGCTTTGCGGTCAAACATAACAACATGATTTCATTTTTAAAGGTAGGGAAATCACCATGGAGCTATCATGGAGCCGCGCGATGTGGCGCAATTTTTTAGGCCAGTCGCCAGACTGGTACAAACTTGCACTGCTCGTCTTCTTAGTCGTTAACCCGATTATCTTTTTCATCAATCCCTTTATTGCTGGCTGGCTGTTGGTGGCCGAGTTCATTTTTACGCTGGCGATGGCACTCAAGTGTTATCCGTTGCTGCCGGGTGGGCTGTTAGCCATCGAAGCCGTCATCATTGGCATGACCAGCGCCGCGCATGTGCGCGAAGAAGTTGCCGCCAACCTTGAGGTGTTATTGCTGCTGATGTTTATGGTGGCAGGCATCTACTTTATGAAGCAGCTGCTGTTGTTTATTTTCACCCGTCTTCTGCTCAGCATTCGTTCCAAGTCACTGCTGTCGCTCTCCTTTTGTATTGCTGCCGCTTTCCTCTCCGCGTTCCTTGACGCGTTGACCGTCGTTGCCGTGGTGATAAGCGTAGCGGTCGGTTTTTATGGCATCTACCATCGCGTGGCCTCTTCCCGAGGGGAAGATAACAATATGCTCGATGACAGCCATATCGATCAGCACAATAAGGTCGTTCTGGAGCAGTTCCGTGGTTTTCTGCGTAGTCTGATGATGCACGCAGGCGTCGGTACAGCGTTAGGCGGCGTAATGACCATGGTTGGCGAACCGCAAAACCTGATTATCGCCAAAGCAGCTGGCTGGCACTTTGGCGACTTCTTCCTGCGCATGTCGCCAGTCACCGTTCCGGTACTGATTTGCGGTCTGCTAACCTGCGTGCTGGTCGAGAAGTTACGTTGGTTTGGCTATGGCGAAACGCTGCCGGAGACCGTCCGCGATGTCCTGCAAAAATTTGACGATCAGAGCCGTCAGCAGAGAACCCGCCAGGACAAGATCAAACTGATTATCCAGGCGATTATCGGCGTCTGGCTGGTGGTCGCCCTGGCACTGCATCTGGCGGAAGTGGGATTAATTGGTCTGTCAGTGATTATTCTGGCAACATCGTTAACCGGCGTTACCGACGAACATGCTATTGGCAAAGCCTTTACCGAGTCGCTGCCCTTCACCGCCCTGCTGACCGTGTTCTTCTCTGTTGTTGCGGTGATCATCGATCAGCAGCTCTTTTCTCCGATTATTCAGTTCGTTTTACAAGCCTCTGAGCACGCGCAATTAACGCTGTTCTATCTGTTTAACGGTCTGCTGTCGTCTATTTCTGATAACGTTTTTGTCGGCACTATCTACATCAACGAAGCCAAAGCAGCCCTGGAGCATGGGACCATCAGCCTTAATCAGTATGAACTGTTAGCGGTGGCGATTAACACCGGGACCAACCTGCCTTCCGTGGCCACGCCAAACGGTCAGGCGGCGTTCCTGTTTCTGCTGACTTCCGCCCTGGCACCGTTGATTCGCCTCTCTTATGGTCGCATGGTATGGATGGCTCTACCTTATACCCTTGTCCTGACGCTCGTCGGGTTGCTTTGCGTGGAGTTCACGCTTGTACCAATGACAGAATGGATGACCCAGTCGGGCTGGTTAGCTACACTTTCATAACAATTAGCCGGGCAAATCACTGCCCGGTTTGACTTTTTGCATGATAATTATCCGATTACGCAAATTTTCAATTCCCGCTAGTGGCGCATAAAGTGAATTGGTTTAAACTGCGGTCTCTACGCATGTTGCAGGGAAATTATTATGTTGCGATTTTTAAACCAGTGTTCCCGTGGTCGTGGAGCATGGTTATTGTTGGCGTTTACCGCCTTTGCGCTGGAACTCGTCGCGCTGTGGTTCCAGCACGTCATGCTGCTAAAACCTTGCGTGTTGTGTATTTACGAACGTAGCGCATTATTTGGCGTAATGGGTGCGGGACTGGTGGGGGCTGTCGCGCCAAAAACACCGCTGCGCTATGTGGCGATGGTTATCTGGATTTACAGTGCCTGGCGCGGTCTTCAGTTAGCATATGAGCACACCATGATTCAGCTTCACCCGTCACCATTTATGACCTGTGATTTTGCCGCGCGCTTCCCGAGCTGGTTACCGCTGGATAAATGGCTGCCGCAGGTGTTTGTGGCGTCCGGCGACTGCGCTGAGCGTCAGTGGTCGTTTTTAACCCTCGAAATGCCGCAGTGGCTGCTAGGGATCTTCGCCGCATATCTTGTTGTGGCAATACTGGTCGTCATAGCACAACCGTTCAAACCGAAAAAACGTGACCTTTTCGGTCGCTAACAGAGACGCTCCTTCGGGAGCGTTTTTTTTGCCTTAAATCCATTGCCTGCTGGCATCTATAAGATGTATATTAAATACATCTTATAGATGCCACATGAAGGAGATGTCTTATGTCCCATTTACGCATCCCGGCAAACTGGAAAGTGAAACGTTCTACTCCCTTCTTTACCAAAGACAACGTCCCGGCAGCACTTCTTTCTCACCATAACACCGCAGCAGGCGTGTTTGGTCAGCTCTGTGTAATGGAAGGTACGGTAACGTATTATGGCTTTGCCAATGAAGACGCGAAAGAGCCCGAAGTGAAGGTAGTGATTAATGCCGGTCAGTTCGCGACCAGCCCACCACAGTACTGGCATCGCGTTGAATTAAGCGACGATGCGCAGTTCAACATCAATTTTTGGGTTGAAGACGACAACCATGGAGATGAGATGTATCAGGCGAAAAAGGCTTAACCCTTAACACCTGCTAATCGATGGGCGGCTCAGTCCGCCCATGAAGGTTTGTTCAAAATATGCTCCTGCCAGTCACGCACTTCTGATTCTTTCACCGCAATATGACGTACCGAAATACGTTCGCCATGCATTGCCGCTTTCGACCCGGTCAGCAACGGATGCCATTCTGGCAACCCTTTTCCTTCCGCCAGCAGACGATAGGCGCAGGTCATCGGCAACCATTCAAAGGTAGGCAGATTATCACGCGTGAGCTTGATGCAGTCCGGCTCGTATTCGAACCGACGTTCGTAGTTACGGCACTGACAGGTTTTAATATTGAGCTGCTTACAGGCGACGTTGGTAAAATAGATTTCGTCGGTGTCTTCATCCATCAGCTTATGCAGGCAGCATTGACCACACCCATCACATAATGACTCCCACTCGGCATCGGTCATTTCATCAAGGGTTTTACTTTGCCAGAAAGGTATGTCGCTCATCAGGGTATCCGCTATCGTAATAAAGCTGCACCTTATAACCAGTCTGGCACGCTGATGCAAGTTTTGCCGCCCAAAAAGGCGGCAAGCAGAGATTACAGCACGCGGGTGGTCAGAGTTTGTCCGTGGAAACTGATAGCCAGTTCATCACCACTGCTTAACGGCCCAACACCTGCTGGCGTCCCCGTCAGCACAACATCGCCCGCTTTGAGCGTAAAGAAACGGCTCATATAGGCAATCAAAGGAACAATGGGATGGATCATATCTGCCGTCGAGCCGTGCTGGCGCGTTTCGCCGTTTACCGTCAGGCCGAGCATCGTATCCTGCGGATCACCATCAAATTCTGCCACAGGGATAAATCCTGACAGCGGACAAGAGTTATCAAAGCCCTTGGCTTTTTCCCACGGCTGCCCGGCTTTCTTCATTTTCCCCTGAATATCGCGCAGAGTCAGATCCAGCGCTACACCATAGCCAGCAATGGCTTTACGCACATGTTCTTCGGTCGCCTGACGCAAGGTCGCGCCAATCAGTACGGCCAGCTCAACCTCATGGTGAACCGCCCCCATATCGGATGGGATCACCAGCGGTTGACGCAAATCACACAGCGCAGTTTCCGGTTTGATAAACAGTACCGGCTCTTCTGGGGTGGTTCCCCCCATCTCTTTTATATGGTTGGCATAGTTACTGCCTACACAAACTACCTTACTCACCGGATAATCCAGCAGAGCACCATGCCAGTTGTGATGTTGATACATTACTTTCCCCTAACGTAGTCATAGATTTCAGGTACTGCATCGATGGAACGTGCTGCTGCCGGATGCAGTTTAACGTTTAGCGTCTGATGTATTTTGTTTGGCCGCTGCCAGATGTTGTTTGAGTAAATCTTCTGGCGGTGGCGGTATTTGTAAATAATAGCCCTGCTCGGTTAGCGCCTGTTTTACTTTTTCAAGATCGGCATTAACCAGTTTTTTTCGACCATCAAGCGGCAGCATCATCGCCAGCGTTGGCTGCCCAAATCCTTTCATCAGTTCTTCAGGAACTCGCGAGAAATCGTCTTTTTTTTCGACATATAAATAAGTCTGGTCACGTTTGCTGCTTCGGTAGATCACACAAAACATATCTTTTACTCTGAATTCACGGAATGGTGGCTTGCCTCAATATAATACTGACTATAACATGCCTTATAGTCTTCGGAATATCACCCCGCACTGGGGATGATAAATAGCAAATTGAGTAAGGCCAGGATGTCAAACACGCCAATCGAGCTTAAAGGCAGTAGCTTCACCTTATCAGTGGTTCATTTACATGAAGCAGAACCCGAGGTTATTCGTCAGGCGTTGGAAGACAAAATCGCGCAGGCACCTGCATTTTTAAAACATGCTCCCGTGGTGATTAACGTGAGTGGTCTCGAAAGCCCGGTAAACTGGTCGGCGCTGCAGGAAGTTGTCGCGTCTACCGGCTTGCGCATTATCGGCGTTAGCGGATGCAAAGACGCCCGATTAAAGGCTGAAATTGACGAAATGGGACTTCCTTTACTGACTGAAGGTAAAGAAAAAGCTCTTCGTCCCGCGCCTGTTGAGGCTCCCGTTCCCGTCCCGCCGCCGCAAAACGTTACTCCCGTCACAAAAACACGATTAATAAATGTACCGGTTCGTTCCGGTCAGCGCATTTATGCTCCACAATGTGATCTGATTGTTACAAGCCACGTCAGTGCGGGCGCAGAGCTTATCGCTGATGGCAATATTCATGTTTATGGGATGATGAGAGGCCGTGCGCTGGCAGGGGCAAGCGGTGACCGGGAAGCGCAAATTTTTTGTACCCATCTGACGGCAGAACTGGTGTCTATCGCAGGTGTTTATTGGCTGAGTGATAAAATCCCAGCAGAATTTTATGGCAAAGCGGCTCGTCTGCAATTAGCAGAGAACGCTTTGACAGTTCAACCGTTGAATTGATCCCTTTTTAACAAGGAATTTCTATGGCACGCATTATTGTTGTTACTTCGGGTAAAGGGGGCGTTGGCAAAACCACCTCCAGCGCGGCCATCGCTACAGGTTTGGCCCAGAAGGGAAAGAAAACTGTCGTTATTGATTTTGATATCGGCCTGCGTAACCTTGATCTGATTATGGGTTGTGAACGCCGCGTCGTTTACGACTTCGTCAATGTTATTCAGGGCGATGCGTCGTTAAATCAGGCGTTAATCAAAGATAAGCGTACCGAGAATCTCTTTATTCTTCCGGCCTCACAGACCCGCGATAAAGACGCGCTGACCCGTGAAGGCGTCGCAAAAGTTCTCGACGATCTGAAAGCGATGGACTTTGACTTCATCGTCTGCGATTCCCCGGCGGGTATTGAAACCGGCGCGCTGATGGCCCTGTATTTTGCCGATGAAGCCATTATCACCACTAATCCGGAAGTCTCTTCTGTACGTGACTCTGACCGTATTCTGGGCATTCTGGCGTCGAAATCCCGTCGCGCAGAAAACAGTGAAGAGCCGATTAAAGAACATCTGTTGCTTACGCGCTACAACCCTGGCCGCGTAAATAAAGGTGACATGCTGAGCATGGAAGACGTACTGGAAATTCTGCGAATCAAGCTGGTTGGCGTGATTCCTGAAGATCAGTCAGTCCTGCGCGCGTCTAACCAGGGTGAGCCGGTTATTCTCGACATCAATGCTGATGCCGGTAAAGCCTATGCTGATACCGTAGACCGTCTGTTGGGAGAAGAACGTCCTTTCCGCTTCATTGAAGAAGAGAAGAAAGGTTTCCTCAAACGCCTGTTCGGAGGATAAGTTATGGCATTACTGGATTTTTTTCTCTCGCGGAAAAAGAGCACAGCAAACATCGCTAAAGAGCGACTGCAGATTATTGTTGCGGAACGCCGTCGTAGTGACGCCGAGCCACATTATTTACCGCAGCTGAGGAAGGATATTCTCGACGTTATCTGCAAGTATGTACAAATCGATCCAGAAATGGTCACCGTACAGCTTGAACAAAAAGACGGCGATATTTCGATCCTTGAACTCAACGTGACATTACCGGAAGCAGAAGAGTCTAAATAACCTTTTGTGTAACTACGTCATGATTGCAAAAAAGGCAGAGTATTCTGCCTTTTTTAATTTCAGTCCTTTGCCAACCAGCAACACATTTATTCCAAAGTAAACTTCGGGTAGTTTTCGGCAAAATAGCGGCGTAAATACTCAACGGTAATACGGATTTTTGCCGACGTTGCCAGACGTGAAACATAAACCGCCCAAATATTTGCTGGTTGATAATACTCAGGCAATATGTGTATCAGATGTCCGCTGGCAATGTTGTTACAGACATCCCACCATGAACGCAGAGCAATTCCCTGACCGTCAAGACACCATTGATGCACCACTTCGCCATGATTAGATGACAGAGGTCCCGTGACTTTAATTGAGTGAGTCCCCTCTTTATTGCGCATTTGCCAGATACCAAACGGATGGTCACGCTCTTTAATGACCAGACAGGGAAAAGTAGAGAGATCGTTCAGTTGCTTCGGCATTCCATGCTGCGCCACAAACTCCGGCGAGGCGCAAAGAATGCGATAGTTTGTCGCCAGTTTACGGGCAATCAGATTAGGTGCGATATCATCCCCGATACGAATATCAAGATCGACTCCCTCATTCACCAGATCCACCAGACGGTCTTCAACATCGAACCTCAGCTCCAGCTGTGGGTACTCTTTCGCCAGCGCAGACAACGCAGGAGCCACCACCCGGCGGCCAAAACCAAAGCTACTGATAATACGTAACATCCCTTGCGGGATTTGCCTGACATCGGACAGCTCGTCCATCATCTGATCGACATCATGCAGGATCCGCTGCGCCCATTCGTATATCCGCTCTCCCTCTTCTGTGATGGTCACCCGCCGTGTTGTGCGGTGTAACAGCACCACGTTCAGCGTCAGCTCCAGCATCGCTACACGCTTACTGATATAAGCCGGTGATACACCCAACTCTTCGGCGACGGCAGCAAAACCCGCGCGACGCGCAACTAGCATAAAGACGCGCAAATCATTTAACAGCGGCAGATTATTCATGATCTGTGTTTTATGTTTCACCAGTTAGGGGGATTAACTATCGTTCAGTCAATTATAGGATGAGGGGAAAGTCAATTTTGATGGCGTACAAGTGAGAGCTGCTATGAAGAAAACCTGTCGTATTGCCGCTATCCCCGGAGATGGCATTGGTAAAGAAGTCCTGCCTGAAGGCATTCATGTGTTACAGGCAGCCGCCGAACGCTGGGGTTTGTCGCTCAGCTTTGAACAAATGGAATTGGCCAGTTGCGAATACTATGCACATTACGGCAAGATGATGCCGGATGACTGGCGTGAACAGTTGCAATCCTTCGATGCTATCTATTTTGGTGCCGTGGGCTGGCCGGACACCGTCCCGGACCACATCTCACTCTGGGGTTCGCTGCTTAAGTTTCGCCGTGAATTCGATCAGTACGTTAACCTGCGCCCGGTGCGGCTGTTCCCCGGCGTCCCTTGTCCGCTGGCAGGCAAAAAGCCGGGCGACATTGATTTCTATGTCGTGCGTGAGAACACCGAGGGGGAGTACTCTTCCCTCGGC
This sequence comes from Citrobacter sp. wls615, assembly GCF_005281355.1. Lineage (NCBI taxonomy): Bacteria > Pseudomonadati > Pseudomonadota > Gammaproteobacteria > Enterobacterales > Enterobacteriaceae > Citrobacter > Citrobacter sp. wls615. Next base: position 43,097 of record NZ_SZXM01000016.1, read on the forward strand.
GGACGCGTGAGCGAAGGTACCGAACACGAGATGGTGATCCAGGAGTCGGTCTTCACTCGTCGTGGTGTCGATCGTATACTGCGTTACGCCTTTGAACTGGCGCAAAGCCGCCCGCGCAAAACGCTAACTTCAGCGACTAAATCAAACGGTCTTGCCATCAGCATGCCCTACTGGGACGAGCGTGTCGAAGCGATGGCGGCTAACTATCCCGAGATCCGCTGGGATAAACAGCATATTGATATTCTCTGTGCTCGCTTTGTGATGCAGCCGGAACGTTTTGACGTCGTAGTTGCTTCCAATCTGTTTGGCGATATTCTCTCCGATCTCGGTCCGGCCTGTACTGGTACAATTGGCATTGCGCCATCTGCCAACTTAAACCCGGAACGCACCTTTCCGTCACTGTTCGAGCCGGTACATGGTTCAGCCCCTGATATCTACGGTAAAAATATCGCCAACCCAATCGCGACAATCTGGGCTGGCGCGATGATGCTCGACTTTCTTGGCAACGGTGATGCCAACTATAAGGCCGCCCACGACGGCATTCTGGCGGCAATTGAGCAAGTTATTGCCAGCGGTCCGAAAACGCCAGATATGAAAGGTAACGCCACCACACAGCAGGTTGGCGAGGCCATTAGTCGGGCACTGCGCGGTTAACCTCCGTGCCATTAAATACGGGAGCACCTGGCTCCCGTTTTAGCTTGCTTACTGCGGATACTCCAACAGCAGCGCGTTGAGACGCTCAGCCATCAGTTCGCCACGCCAGCCGGAAATCAGCTCAGGCAGGGATTGCTGCGGCTTTAATTTCCAGTGCCAGTTGAGCAACTGGTTGATCTGGCGGCGTGAAGCCAGCAGTTCGACGCTGAGATTTTGCTCCGCACTGACTTCGGCAACCAGCGCCTTAATGGCTTTGAACGCCTTGCGGTAGCCTGGCATATCCATCAAATTCAGTAGCGGTTGCGGCAGCGACGCTTCCGGTAAAGCCTGTGCTTTCTCGACAAGAGAAATCAGCGTCTTGCCGTGGAAGCGAATTTCGCTGCCCGAAAGACCCAGGCTGTCCAGTTCGCCCAGACTGCCCGGCATATAACGCGCCACCGCCCATAAGTGTTCTTCACGCACCACAAAGTTTACCGCCAGATCGCGCTCGCGCGCTTTACGCAGCCGCCAGTCGGCAAGCAGTTGCAGACAGGCCAACTGACGGGTACGCAGTTGCCAGGCGTTGGTGATCTCGCGCCAGGCATCCTCGGGTGCCAGAATCTCCTGGCGACGCTGCTGCATTAAGCGACATTCGTCCAGCGCGGCGGGCAGCCAACCGCTGGCTTCGGTTTCAGCCATCAGCGTTGTGGTGATCGGTAACAGATACCAGACGTCAGCCGCCGCATATTCACACTGGCGCTCGGTCAGCGGCCTGGCCAGCCAGTCGGTACGGGATTCGCTTTTGTCCAGGGCTATGCCGGTAAACTCTTCCACCATCGCGGCAAACCCCCACGACAGCGGACGACCGCAAAAAGCGGCGAGGATTTGTGTGTCAATCAATGGCTGAGGGAGTTCCCCAAAGGCATTGAGAAACACCTCCAGATCTTCACTACCGGCATGCAGAAACTTGGTTATCGCCGTATCACGTAAAATATCGCGTAGTGGTGACCAGTCAGTGATCCCCTGTGGGTCAATCAGAGCAACGTGTTTGCCATCAAACAGCTGGATCAACCCCAACTGCGGATAATAGGTACGCGTGCGAACAAATTCGGTATCCAGGGCTATCGCCGGAAATTCACGGACGGCTTCGCACAGCGTGGCCAACGCGTCGTCCGTAGTGATCATTTGATAATTCAAATCGTGCTCTCTTAGGTTTACGCCAATAAATATCCTCCGGCATAGCCGGAGG
>NZ_SZXM01000017.1:0-53496 GCF_005281355.1 Citrobacter sp. wls615
CAACCGATCCTTAACTGATCGGTATTGCGACAAGCGGACCTTTTCAGTTTTATTTCGATGCTAACGCATCACCTGACGGGACTTAAATCTTTTTAAAGATCAAAGAACCGTTGGTACCACCGAAGCCGAAGGAGTTACACAGAGCATATTCCAAACCACTCACCTGACGCGCTTCGTGAGGAACGAAGTCCAGGTCACAACCTTCATCCGGGTTATCCAGGTTGATGGTTGGCGGAATAGCCTGATCGCGCAGCGCCAGGATAGAGAAAATAGACTCTACCGCGCCCGCAGCGCCTAACAGGTGCCCGGTCATGGATTTGGTTGAGCTTACCATCACACGGCTCGCTGCATCGCCAAAGACAGATTTCACTGCCTGGGTTTCAGCTTTATCGCCTGCAGGAGTAGACGTACCATGCGCGTTGACATAGCCGATCTGACCCGCTTCGATAGCCGCATCACGCAGTGCGTTGACCATTGCCAGCGCAGCGCCTGCACCGTTTTCCGGTGGTGACGTCATGTGGTAAGCATCGCTGCTCATACCAAAGCCAACGACTTCAGCATAGATTTTTGCGCCGCGCGCTTTCGCATGCTCGTACTCTTCCAGTACCACCATGCCTGCGCCGTCGCCCAGCACAAAGCCATCACGCTCTTTATCCCATGGGCGGCTTGCCGCTTGCGGGTTATCATTACGCGTAGACAGCGCACGTGCTGCGCCAAAGCCACCCACGCCCAGCGGGGTACTGGCTTTTTCAGCACCACCCGCAACCATCGCGTCTGCATCACCGTATGCAATGATACGTGCGGCATGACCGATGTTATGTACGCCTGAAGTACAGGCAGTCGCGATGGAGATGCTTGGCCCTTGCAGGCCGTACATGATGGTCAGGTGACCTGCCACCATGTTAACAATCGTCGACGGAACGAAGAACGGGCTGATCTTACGTGGTCCACCGTTTACCAAAGAGGTATGGTTTTCTTCGATCAGACCGAGGCCGCCAATACCGGAGCCAATAGCGGCGCCAATACGGTGGGCGTTCTCTTCCGTAATTTCGAGGCCAGAATCCTGCATGGCCTGAACGCCAGCGACAATTCCATATTGAATGAAAGCATCCATCTTGCGCTGTTCTTTGCGCGAGATAATGTCTTCACAGTTAAAATCCTTTACTAAGCCAGCAAATTTCGTTGCATAGGCGCTAGTATCGAAATGGTCGATCAGGCTGATGCCACTCTGACCGGCAAGGAGAGCTTTCCAGGTAGACTCTACGGTATTGCCGACAGGAGACAACATGCCCAGTCCGGTCACAACTACACGACGCTTAGACACGGTTGTCCTCCAGGGAGGGAAAATAATTCAAGTGGGATAAAAAGATAAAACTCAGGCGGTCGAATGACCGCCTGGAGATGTTCACTTACGCCTGGTGGCCGTTGATGTAATCAATGGCAGCCTGAACGGTAGTGATTTTCTCAGCTTCTTCGTCCGGAATCTCAGTATCAAACTCTTCTTCCAGAGCCATTACCAGCTCAACGGTGTCAAGAGAATCTGCGCCCAGGTCTTCAACGAAGGAAGCATTGTTGGTAACTTCTTCCTGCTTAACGCCCAGCTGTTCGCCGATAATTTTCTTAACGCGTTCTTCGATAGTGCTCATACTCTTAAATTTCCTATCAAAACTCGCTTTCGCGATGGTTTTCGTAGTGTATAAAATGTTGAAAAATTTGCAACTAAATCCCGGCAGGTCTTACCACGATTTTACGTTATTTTGAGGCCATTCCCACTAATAACGCAAATATTTTTCAATCGTGGTTAAACCATGTACATCCCGCCGTTGACGTGCAAAGTCTCACCTGTGATGTAACTTGCTTCGTCAGAAGCTAAAAATGCAACCGCACTGGCGATTTCCTGAGCGCCACCAAGGCGACCCGCAGGAACCTGCGCCAGGATACCCGCACGCTGATCGTCAGACAGCGCACGCGTCATGTCCGTTTCAATAAAGCCCGGAGCAACAACGTTTACAGTAATACCACGGGACGCAACTTCGCGCGCCAGTGATTTACTGAAGCCGATCAGACCTGCTTTCGCCGCAGCGTAGTTAGCCTGACCCGCATTTCCCATGGTACCAACCACAGAACCGATAGTGATAATACGCCCATGACGCTTTTTCATCATAGCTCGCATTACCGCTTTTGACAGACGGAAAACAGATGACAGGTTGGTTTCGATGATATCGTTCCACTCGTCATCTTTCATGCGCATTAACAGGTTATCACGAGTAATCCCGGCATTATTGACCAGAATATCGACTTCACCAAATTCTGCGCGAATATTTTCCAGAACAGATTCGATAGATGCCGGATCGGTCACATTCAACATCAGACCTTTACCATTTGCACCTAAGTAATCGCTAATGGCCTGCGCGCCGTTTTCACTGGTTGCAGTACCGATAACTTTCGCGCCACGGGCAACGAGTGTCTCAGCAATTGCGCGGCCAATTCCACGGCTTGCACCGGTTACCAGCGCGATTTTTCCTTCAAAATTCATGGGCTTCCTCTTTTATTGCTCTAGCGCCGCAGACAGCGCTGTCGGCTCATTCAGTGCCGAAGCGGTCAGGGTGTCAACAATACGTTTCGTCAAACCGGTGAGAACTTTACCTGGCCCCACTTCATACAGGTGCTCTACGCCCTGCGATGCCATAAATTCAACGGTTTTGGTCCACTGAACCGGGCTGTACAGTTGACGAACCAGCGCATCGCGAATCGCGTCTGCGGTAGTTTCACACTTCACGTCGACGTTGTTCACAACTGGAACAGTCGGCGCGTTGAAAGTGATTTTTTGCAATTCAACGGCCAGTTTCTCAGCGGCAGGCTTCATCAGCGCGCAGTGAGAAGGCACGCTGACCGGCAACGGCAGCGCACGCTTGGCGCCAGCGGCTTTACAGGCAGCCCCTGCACGTTCTACGGCTTCTTTATGCCCGGCGATAACCACCTGGCCCGGCGAGTTGAAGTTAACCGGAGAAACGACCTGCCCTTCGGCAGACTCTTCACACGCTTTAGCGATAGATGCATCGTCCAGACCAATAATCGCAGACATGCCGCCAGTACCTTCCGGTACGGCTTCCTGCATGAATTTGCCGCGCAGTTCAACCAGACGGACGGCATCGGCAAAACCCATTACGCCCGCACATACCAGCGCAGAGTATTCGCCCAAGCTGTGACCTGCCATCAGCGCAGGTGTTTTACCCCCCTGCTGCTGCCATACGCGATACAGTGCGACAGATGCAGCCAATAGCGCTGGCTGCGTCTGCCAGGTTTTATTCAGTTCTTCTGCCGGACCTTGCTGAGTCAGCGCCCACAGATCATAGCCCAGCGCAGCTGATGCTTCAGCAAAAGTTTCTTCAACAATTGGGTAGCTTGCTGCCATTTCAGACAACATCCCAACGGTCTGGGAACCCTGCCCCGGAAACACAAATGCAAATTGCGTCATGTTAAAATCCTTATACTAGAAACGAACCAGCGCGGAGCCCCAGGTGAATCCACCCCCGAAGGCTTCAAGCAATATCAACTGCCCGGCTTTGATACGCCCGTCGCGGACGGCTTCGTCCAGTGCGCACGGTACGGAAGCCGCGGACGTATTGCCATGTCTGTCCAGTGTAACGACGACATTATCCATCGACATGCCCAGCTTTTTCGCTGTCGCGCTGATAATGCGCAGGTTTGCCTGATGCGGCACCAGCCAGTCCAGCGCAGAACGGTCGAGATTATTGGCTTCCAGCGTTTCATCAACGATGTGGGCAAGCTCGGTCACCGCGACTTTAAATACTTCGTTACCCGCCATCGTCAGATGAATCGGGTTATCCGGATTTACGCGATCGGCGTTAGGCAGCGTCAACAACTCACCGTAGCGACCATCAGCGTGCAGATGCGTGGAGAGAATACCCGGCTCTTCGGATGCGCTCAGCACCACCGCGCCCGCGCCGTCACCAAAGATAATGATCGTTCCACGATCGGTTGGATCACAGGTACGAGCCAGGACATCAGACCCCACGACCAGCGCATGCTTCACTGCGCCAGATTTAACGTACTGGTCAGCAACACTCAGGGCATAGGTAAAACCCGCACAAGCGGCCGCAACGTCAAACGCCGGACAGCCTTTGATCCCCAGCATACTTTGGATCTGGCATGCCGCGCTTGGAAATGCGTGTGTGGATGATGTGGTGGCAACCACAATCAGACCAATTTCTTCTTTGTCGATGCCCGCCATTTCCAGTGCACGGTTTGCGGCGGCAAAGCCCATCGTCGCAACTGTTTCATTTGGCGCTGCAATGTGGCGTTCACGGATACCTGTACGAGTGACGATCCACTCATCAGATGTCTCGACCATTTTTTCCAAATCGGCGTTAGTACGCACTTGTTCAGGCAGATAGCTGCCGGTACCAATAATCTTCGTATACATGTACGCTCAGTCACTTTTTGGTTATATACCGCCACGAGCAAAACGCCGGTACGCTGGCAGCATTCACAAACGCACTGTTATCTGTGCGCCCGTGAGTTTGCGCTTTCGCCATCGTCCAGCAGTTCGAATCCAGCTGGGTATACAGATTCCAGGCGAGCGGCAATTCGCTGAGGAACTTGTCGCTGCACCGCCTGCACTGCCTGTTCAATCGCGACCTCAAATGCTCGCTGATTAGCCGCACCATGACTCTTAATCACCGTGCCGCGCAATCCTAACAGACAGGCGCCATTATACTGGTCGGGGTTGAGGTGACTAAATCGCCTTGTCAGGCTTTTTTGTAACCAACGTTTTAATAAAAGCAGCCACCACGACCGTTTTTTGCTCTCACCCTGAGATTTCAGCAGTGAAAGGAACATTCTGACAACACCTTCCATCGTCTTTAATGTGACATTGCCGGTAAAACCGTCACAGACCAGCACATCGGTTTTGCCAGTCAGTAACTCATTGGCTTCAAGATAGCCTATATAGTTAATGGAAGGGATTGTTTTTAGCACTGCAGAAGCATCCCGAATACTGTCGAGACCTTTAGTTTCTTCTTCGCCGATATTGAGCAACGCAACGCGAGGATTAGCAATCCCAACGACTTCTTCTGCCAGTACGGAACCCATGACGGCAAATTGCACCAACATCGTACTATCACAATCCACGTTAGCGCCTAAATCCAGCACCACCGTTTTGCCCTTTTGTTGATGCGGTAAAACCGTCACCAGCGCAGGACGCTCAATACCCTCAAGAGGTTTGAGCAATAACTTCGCAAGTCCCATTAGCGCGCCCGTATTACCGGCGCTCACACAGGCTTGCGCTCGACCTTCTTTCACGAGCTCCAGGGCAACACGCATTGAGCTTCCACGACTGGCGCGAACAGCTTGCGAGGGCCGGGCATCACTGGCAATAACTGACTGAGCAGGGATAATCTGCAGACGTGAACGTTGTTCGAAGTCAGCTTTGGCAAGTAATGGCGTGATTGTATCGGGATCCCCGACTAAAAGAAGTGTGAGTTGCGAATTAGAATTCAGTGCCTGCAATGCTGCAGGCACTGTCACGGTAGGGCCAAAATCTCCCCCCATGACATCTAACGCCAGGGTTAGACGTGTCAAGGTATCGTCGCTGCCCGGTTAGGTGTTTCCCCAGTTACCCGGGGAAAGCCTCACTAAGCTTCATCACGCTTGCGCTCTCTGTCTTTCTCACCGAAGCGGGAAATCCATTGAGTCATGCGTGATTACTTAGCGATTACCTTACGGCCACGGTAGAAACCGTCGGCAGTGATGTGGTGACGCAGGTGTTGTTCACCAGAAGTTTTGTCTACAGACAGGCTGGTGACTGCGGTCAGAGCGTCATGAGAACGACGCATGCCACGTTTGGAACGGGTTGGTTTATTCTGTTGTACGGCCATGGACCTTACTCCTCAATTACTTACGCTTTAAGCTGGCTAATACGGCAAATGGGTTTGGTTTTTGCGCTTCATCAGGCAATTCACCAAAGACCATGTCCGCCTCGGACACTTCACAGTGTTCAGAATCATGCACCGGAACTACCGGCAAGGAGAGGATAATCTCATCTTCAACCATTGCAAGCAGATCGATTTCACCGAACTCGTTAACCTCAATCGGCTCATACGCTTCCGGGAGTGCTTCAGCCTGCTCGTCAGAACGGACAGGACTAAAACAATATGTTGTGTGAACATGAAGTGGGAACGGTTTCCCGCAACGCTGACATTCGAGCGTAACCGACACTTTTGCATCGCCGGTTATAACGGCAAGGCGCTGGTTATCGATAGCGAACGACATGGAGCATTCCACATCACTGTCCACACTGACTACAGAATCGGCGACGCGCTCAACCAGATCAGAAGTATAGATACCTTCATAATCGAGGCGTTTTTGAGCCGTACGAACCGGATCAAGAGTCAGGGGTAATTTTACCTTTTGCATAGGGCGCGCATATTAACTTTGTAACGTCATATAGTCAAAGAAAAAGGCAGCCTGAGGTTGCCTTTTGCCAATAATTCGCACACATTGCGGGTCATCGACTTAAAATCGCTCAAGACAAGCCAATACAGCCAGCTTGTAGGACGAAGTCCATAGTTTAAAATGGCTCTCATCAATACGCTATATGCGAGGGGAAAAATATGCCTCAACTTATACTTGCCTCGACCTCTCCCTGGCGTCGCGCTTTACTTGAAAAACTGGCAATTCCGTTCGAATGCGCGGCTCCCGAGGTGGATGAAACGCCGTTACCCGGCGAAGCGCCACGCCATTTAGTCTCGCGACTGGCGCAACAAAAAGCGCAATCTCTCGCTCACCGTTATCCAGCGCATCTGATTATTGGCTCCGATCAAATTTGTGTTCTTGATGGTGAAATAACCGGCAAACCATTAACAGAAGAAAATGCGCGCCAACAATTACTCAAAGCCCGTGGCAATATTGTGACGTTTTACACCGGACTGGCGCTTTATAATTCAGCTACCGGACATTTACAAACTGAGGTCGAGCCGTTCGATGTTCATTTTCGGCATTTAAGCGAAGCGGAAATTGATGATTACCTGCGCAAAGAACGTCCGCTACATTGTGCCGGTAGTTTTAAAAGTGAAGGGTTAGGTATTGCTCTCTTTGAGCGTCTTGAGGGCCGCGATCCAAATACGCTGATCGGCCTGCCGCTGATCGCATTGTGTCAAATGCTGCGCCGGGAAGAGATGAACCCGCTGAACGCCTAGTTAATCTGCCTGATGGCGACGCGATGCGTCTTGTCAGGCCTACAGCGCATAACGCGATTGTAGGCCTGATAAGCAACGCGCATCAGGCTTTGCTGCGTAACACCTCAAGGCAGCGCTTCAACTGCTTATCCAGCGGCGCTTCAACACGCATCACTTCGCCCGTCCCCGGATGGGTGAATTTTAACGCCGCAGCGTGAAGGAACAGCCTGTTCAGTCCAGTATCCGCGAGTTGCTTATCGAACTCGCGGTCGCCATAGCGATCGTCAAAGGCGATCGGATGCCCGGCATATTGGGTATGCACACGAATCTGGTGCGTACGCCCTGTCACCGGACTACAGCGCACGAGCGTGGCAAACGCATAGCGCTCCTCCACCTTAAAGCGTGTTTCCGACGGCTTGCCTTCCTGATTCACCCGCACGATACGCTCGCCGCTTTGCAGAATATTCTTCAACAGCGGCGCCTGCACGGTTTTGACATGCGACTGCCACTGGCCTCTCACCAGCGCCAGATAGTCTTTCTGCATCCCTTTTTCACGCAACTGCTCATGCAACGAACGTAAGGCTGAGCGTTTTTTCGCCACCAGCAGCACACCGGAGGTATCGCGGTCCAGGCGATGCACCAGTTCGAGGAAACGCGCTTCCGGACGTAACGCGCGTAAGCCTTCAATAACACCAAAGCTTAATCCGCTTCCGCCATGTACGGCCGTTCCTGAAGGTTTGTTAAGCACCAGAATATGATCATCTTCATACAAAATGACATCAGTCAGCGCCGCAACCTTCTGCAGATTTGGGGAAATAGCCTCTTCTTCACGTTCGGCGACACGCACAGGTGGAATACGCACGATGTCCCCATCTTCGAGTTTGTACTCGGGTTTAATGCGTTTTTTATTCACCCGCACTTCGCCTTTACGCAAAATGCGATAAATCATACTTTTCGGCACACCCTTGAGTTGAGTACGCAAAAAGTTGTCGATGCGTTGCCCTGCTTCGTCGGCAGTAATGGCAACTGTTTTTACGGCTGGAGTCTCTGTTTTCATGGGGGCCGATTTTAAATAGCCATCAAGATTCGCGCCACACATTTTTCTATGCTTATATTAACTGCTATACCCTATTACTTAAGTTTGACATAGCCGATTTGGTGGTTATTAAACCAATCACTACGCGGAAGTGAAAAAACTGTGAGTAACCGGGTGATAAATGGCAAAAGTCATCTTGCTATAACAAGGTTAGCAGTGGAATAATGAGGTTGTTTCCGTGTTGAATCTTGTTAAAACAAGACCTTTTCCGGAATGACCCAATTTTGCCCGACCGATCATCAACGCAGCAATGGCGTAAGACGTATTGATCTTTCAGGCAGTTAGCGGGCTGCGGGTTGCAGTCCTTACCGGTAATAAGGAAGCTTTTCTGGAGAGTAACACCCAGACTGTTCCCCTGATAATTGCGCTGTGTTTCCGTATGAAATACAGGCAACCGACACTCTGCGCCTCTTTGAGCTGACGATAACCGTGAGGTTGGCGACGCGAATAGACACGAGGCCATCGGTTCACACCCGGAAAGGCATTACTCTGCCCGCAGCTTAGTCGTCAATGTAAGAATAATGAGTAAGTTACGATGAAAAGAATGTTAATTAACGCGACTCAGCAGGAAGAGTTGCGTGTCGCCCTTGTAGATGGGCAACGTCTGTACGATCTGGATATCGAAAGTCCTGGACACGAACAGAAAAAAGCCAACATCTATAAAGGTAAAATTACCCGTATTGAACCGAGTCTGGAAGCTGCTTTTGTTGATTACGGCGCTGAACGTCACGGTTTCCTTCCGTTAAAAGAAATTGCCCGCGAATACTTCCCCGCTAACTACAACTCCCATGGTCGTCCCAACATTAAAGACGTGTTGCGTGAAGGTCAGGAAGTCATCGTTCAGATCGATAAAGAAGAACGCGGCAATAAAGGCGCTGCGCTGACCACCTTTATCAGCCTGGCGGGTAGTTATCTGGTTCTGATGCCGAACAACCCGCGCGCGGGCGGCATCTCCCGTCGTATTGAAGGCGACGACCGTACCGAATTAAAAGAAGCGCTGGCAAGCCTGGAATTGCCTGATGGCATGGGGCTTATCGTGCGTACCGCAGGCGTCGGCAAATCCGCCGAAGCGCTGCAGTGGGACCTGAGCTTCCGCCTGAAACACTGGGAAGCCATCCAAAAAGCCGCTGACAGCCGCCCTGCTCCATTCCTGATCCACCAGGAAAGCAACGTTATCGTTCGCGCATTCCGTGACTATTTACGTCAGGATATCGGCGAAATTCTCATCGATAACCCGAAAGTCATGGAGATGGCGCGTCAGCACATCGCCGCGCTGGGCCGTCCTGATTTCAGCAGCAAAATCAAACTGTACACCGGTGAAATCCCGCTGTTCAGCCACTACCAAATTGAATCTCAAATTGAGTCTGCGTTCCAGCGCGAAGTGCGTCTGCCTTCCGGCGGCTCCATCGTCATCGACAGCACTGAAGCCCTTACCGCTATCGATATCAACTCCGCACGTGCTACGCGCGGCGGCGACATCGAAGAAACCGCATTCAACACCAACCTGGAAGCCGCCGATGAAATTGCTCGTCAGCTGCGTCTGCGCGACCTCGGCGGCCTGATTGTTATCGACTTTATCGATATGACACCGGTTCGCCACCAGCGTGCGGTGGAAAACCGTCTGCGTGAGGCCGTGCGTCAGGACCGAGCGCGTATTCAGATCAGCCATATTTCTCGTTTCGGCCTGCTGGAAATGTCCCGTCAGCGTCTGAGCCCGTCGCTGGGTGAATCCAGCCATCACGTCTGCCCGCGCTGCTCCGGCACCGGTACCGTGCGTGATAACGAATCGCTGTCGCTGTCTATTCTGCGTCTGATCGAAGAAGAAGCACTGAAAGAGAATACCCAGGAAGTTCACGCGATCGTTCCTGTGCCGATTGCCTCTTATCTGCTCAACGAAAAGCGTACTGCGGTCAACGCTATAGAAACGCGTCAGAATGGCGTGCGTTGTGTGATCGTGCCAAACGATCAGATGGAAACCCCGCACTATTCCGTGCTGCGCGTCCGCAAAGGCGAAGAAACGCCAACCCTGAGCTACTTGCTGCCGAAATTGCACGAGGAAGCAATGGAGCTGCCGTCAGAACAAGAGTATGTCGAGCGTAAGCAGCCAGAGCAACCGGCACTCGCGACCTTTGCTATGCCAGACGTGCCGCCAGCACCAACCGTGCAAGAGCCCGCAGCGAAAGCCGCCGCGCCTAAAGCTGCCGCCACCGTAGCAACAACCTCTCAGCCAGGTTTGATTAGCCGTTTCTTCAGCGCACTGAAGTCTATCTTCGGCGGTAACGAAGAAGCGAAGCCGGTTGAACAACCCGCACCGAAAGCTGAAGAGAAGACGGAACGTCAGCAGGACCGCCGTAAACCGCGTCAAAATAATCGCCGCGATCGTAACGATCGTCGTGATAACCGCGATAGCCGTGGCGATCGTGATAACCGTAACGAACGTGCAGAAAACGGCGAAAACCGCGATGATAATCGCCGTAACCGTCGTCAGGCCCAGCAGCAAAATGCGGAAGCACGCGATAATCGCCAGCAGTCCAGTGATGTCGCTGACAAAGTGAAATCAGGTGATGAGCAGCAGACTCCACGTCGTGAGCGCAACCGCCGCCGCAACGATGACAAGCGTCAGGCGCAGCAGGAAGTTAAAGAGCTGAACCTGGCTGAACAGCCAGCGCAGGATACCGAGCAGGAAGAGCGCGTACGTCAGCCTCAGACTCGTCGTAAACAGCGTCAGTTGAACCAAAAAGTTCGTTACACGGACAGCGCGGCGGTTGAAGCCGAAGTGGCAACTGCCGCGGTGGCAACTGAGGTCGTTGTCGCTCAACCCGTTGAGCAGCCCGTACCGGCTCCGCGTACCGAACTGGCGAAAGTTGATCTGCCAGCCGTTGTTGCACCTGAGCAGGAAGACAATAGCGAAGCGCGTGACTCCAACGGTATGCCGCGTCGTTCCCGCCGTTCCCCTCGCCATCTGCGCGTAAGTGGACAGCGTCGTCGTCGTTATCGTGACGAGCGTTATCCGGTTCAGTCTCCAATGCCGCTAACCGTCGCCTGTGCTTCTCCTGAATTAGCGTCCGGTAAAGTATGGATCAGCTACCCTATTGCTCGTCCGCAGGAGCAGCAGGTTGAAGACCAACGCGAGCAGGAAATTCGCCAGGAGCAAACTGCTTCTGTCGCGGTAGAGCCTCAGGTTGCTGCGGCTGCCGTTGAGCACATTGTGGACACTCCTGCGCAGGTTGAAGCCGTGCAGCCAGAGGAAGTTGTAGCGGAACCTCAGATTGCCGTTGTTGAAACCACGCATCCGGAAGTCATTGCGACCCCGGTTGAAGAACAACCGCAAATTATCGCTGAATCTGACGCGCCTGTAGCTGAAGAAATCGCCGCTGAAGCTGAACCTGTAGCTGAAGTCACGGTTGAAGAGCCTGTGGAAATCGTCGTCTCCCAGCCGGAGGTGGTTGAAGAAGTTGCGGAAGTAGCGCCGACTGTGGAAGAAGTCGCTGCGCCGCAGGAAGTTGTTGCCGCGCCGGTTGCAGAAGCTGAGGTCGTTAAGGCTGAAGTGGTCGCCACAAGCGTTGACGCCGAACACCTTCACAGCCATGCGACTGCGCCGATGACTCGCGCTCCCGCGCCGGATTATGTGCCAGAAGCGCCGCGTCATAGCGACTGGCAGCGCCCGGCATTCGCCTTTGAAGGTAAAGGCGCCGCAGGTGGACACAGCGCCACGCATCAGGCCACTGCGCCAGCAACACGCCCGCAGCCGGTTGAATAAGCCATAATCAACCTCAAAGCCGACCTTAGGGTCGGCTTTTTTTATATCGGCTCTACGCGTTTCATCCCGGTTAATTGCGGCATAACATCCTTCATTAACGCTAAAAATTTGCGCAACCGTGTCGGATAGTAACGCGCCCAGGGATAAACCAGATGCACCGGCAACGAGGCTGCCCGCCACTCGGGTAGCAGCATAACTAAACGTCCGTTGGCGATATCTTCTTCAACCATCCAGCTTGAAACAATCGTCACTCCCAGCCCCGCCAGCGCGGCATTTCTTGCCACATAAATACTGTCAGTACTTAATCTGGGTGAAATAGTCAGCGTGACAGGTTCATTGCGCGCCTGGTGTAGCAACGAAACGCTATGCTGAAAAAACGTGTTTACTGCAATCCACGGCAGCACGGATAACTGCTCAGGGTGCGAAATTTCACCATACTGCTCCAGCAATACAGGACTCGCCACCATGCTACGGGGAACTTCAGCCAGTAAAACTGAAACCGTGGCCGGATCGACTTCCGCGCCAACCCGAATCGCGCAATCAATATTATCGCTGAGAAAATCAACGGTTTTGTCGTTAAGCATCCACTCCACCGATAACTGTGGATAGCGCGAAAGAAACTGCAAAAGCGGCTCAAGGAGCTGTTGCTGTCCAAACGCATGCGGCGCTCGTACGCGCAACGTCCCCACCGGTTCATCTTCCGTGACATTAAGTCCATCTTCCAGCGCCAGCCAGGCATCGATGATATTTTTGGCGTGCTGGTAACCACGCTCTCCATCGTCGGTTAATTTCATCGCATGCGTGGTACGCATGATCAGTTTCACTCCAAGCAGAGTTTCCAGGGATTGTAACCGTCGGCTTACGGTCGCTTGCGTTGTTCCCATCTGTTTTGCCGCTGCGGAAAGCGATCCTGCTTCCACGATACGCACAAACGTGCGCATCAGCTCCACCCTATCTATACGTTCAGTTTTTATCATTATCAGTTTCTTCATACGCCCAGCGTATAACTGTTTTACCACTGCGCTCGCTACCGCACCACCCGCAGAAGGATAAAAATAGCCGCACATCCTGTGATTGAGGAATCATTTGTGAACACACACACCGCACTTTCTCGTTGGGTCATTTTCGTTCTGGCATCAGGTGCCGGATTCAGTGTCGCTGCTATCTACTATGCCCAGCCCCTTCTGCCTTTAATGGGTCAGGATCTGAACTTAAGTATCACCGGCATGGGACTGGTTCCAACGCTGACCCAGGCGGGATACGCGCTGGGTATTTTGTTTTTATTGCCATTGGGGGATCGTTATGACCGCCGGACATTAATCCTGCTGAAAAGTATCTCTCTTGCCGTACTGCTTCTGGCATGCAGTTTTACCGGGCAGTTGCATTCACTGCTAATAGTGAGCCTGTTGATGGGCATGGCGGCAACGATGGCGCAGGATATCGTTCCCGCGGCGGCTATTCTGGCGCCGGAAGGCAAACAAGGAAAAACGGTGGGCACGGTGATGACAGGCCTGCTGTTGGGGATTTTACTCTCGCGTACCGTCAGCGGACTGGTGGGTGAAGCGTTTGGCTGGCGTGAGATGTACCAACTTGCCGCCGCCAGTATTGCCATTATTACCGTCATTATGTGGAAGGTGCTGCCTCGTTTTACGGCCCATTCCACGCTGAGCTACCCATCATTGATGCTCTCTATGGCGCAGCTCTGGCAACGGTATCCCGCATTGCGCCGCGCGGCGCTGGCACAGGGCTTTCTGTCCATAGCCTTTAGCGCTTTCTGGTCCACGCTGGCGGTGATGTTAGCTGAACATTACCACATGGGTAGCGCTATGGCGGGCGCATTTGGTATCGCGGGAGCCGCCGGTGCGCTTGCGGCACCGCTGGCGGGTCATCTTGCCGACAAAGTGGGCGCAGCAAAAGTGACGCAGTTAGGTGCTTTGCTGGTAACCGTCTCTTTCGCACTGATGTTCTTGTTACCCGCCCTGCCAGTACAGGGGCAGTGGCTGCTGATTGCTCTTTCGGCGGTTGGTTTTGATCTCGGATTGCAATCCAGCCTCGTTGCCCACCAGAACCTGGTCTATAGCCTGGAGCCTCAGGCCCGGGGTCGTCTGAATGCGCTGCTGTTTACTATGGTGTTCATTGGTATGGCGCTGGGTTCGGTTCTCGGGAGTCAGGTCTATGCGCTGGCAAACTGGGAAGGTGTGGTGACGCTGGCAACCATCAGTGGTGCGCTGGCGCTGGTGATAAGACTGACGGGAAATCTGGCGCTTAGTAAAACAACGGTAGCCTAAAAAAATGCCCGCTCCGGGGTGTTAAGGGAGCGGGCAGACAAACATACCCAGTTTCAAGATATGTTCAAAAAGGGTTATTACCGATTAAGCTGGAACAACGACATTCCCTGCATATCGGTAAATGCTTTATAAGACGCCTGAAGTGCGGCCTGCTGCATGACGTAGGACGAAATCGCCGCATTCCAGTCGACATCCACCAGGTTGCTCATCTGTTGGGTTTGCCCTAACGCACGATCGGCTCCCAATGAATCCAGCGAGCTTAGTTCACTAAGCTGAGTACCTAATTCTGCGCGAACGGAAAGCACGTTATTCAGTGAGTTTTTCAGGCCACGATTGGTTTTATCGATAGCTGCTGCGGCTTTCTCCTTTGCCACATCATCACCCGCAATAGGAATTTTTAGCTCTGCAATCGCGCTATCCAGCATTTTGAACAGGTTCTTTTCCTGAGTGCTACCCGGTGGTTCCGGTACGGCGTTGCTGGTCAGGTTGGCGAAGATTTTGTCGCCCGTGTGACCAATGACCATGGTACGGGAAGCATCAACCTGCTGGGTCACATTTGTGGTACCGCCACTGTAGGAACCATCAGCCTGCGCAAACGGCGCGGATTCTGTTTTGTAGCCACCAAAAATATAGCGACCATTGCCATCGGTGCTGTTCGCCAGGTTCATCAGTTGATCGCGGATCCCCTGTAAATCAGTGGCCAACGATGCACGGTCATCATCACTTAATGTACCATTCCCGGCATAAACAATTTTCTCCTGCGCAGCCTGAATAGCCGTTGTTACCTGGCTCAGTACGTTCTCTTCCAGCGAGACTTTCTGCGTCGCGAATGTACGCGCCAGCGTATACTGGCTGTTCTGCGCCTGAGCCTGAGAAAGCACGACGGCCTGCGAGGCGGCAATCGGATCGTCAGACGGGCTGATCACACGTTTACCAGTCGACATCTGCTCGCCGAACTTCATCCATTCAGCCTGAGAGTTAGTGATGCCACGCATATTCTGCTGGTACATCATCTGGGTGCTGATACGCATTGTGTCCCTCTCCCTTAGCGAATATTAATCAATGCATCAAACAGCGCATTCGCAGTTTGCAATACCTGTGCATTGGCCAGGTAATACTGCTGATAACGCTGCAAATTACCGTACTCTTCGTCGAGGTTTACCCCGGAAATCGACTGCTGCTGGTTATAAAGTTGCTTGACCACATTGTTTTGCGTGGTACTGCTGGTCTTCAGCGTCGCCGTTTTGTTGCCCACGTCGCTCACCAGGGTGGCGTAAGCGTCGTTAAAGGTTTTATTACCAACAGTTTCTTTGGTTTGCAGATCCAGCAGTTTCTGACCGTTACGGTTATCGCTTGCACCTGTATCCGCAGCAGGATCCGTATTTTTCTCTGACGCCATGGCGATTTTCGACTCGTCTGTCACCTTGACTTTCATTTCTATAATGGCGTCGCTCACCGGTTTCACGGTGAAACTGTCATTCGCTTTCGCACCAGCATTAACGGTGATCTCCATCCCGTCAAAAGACATCTTCCCACCGGTGACGGTGGCTTTAAAACTGGTGTTGTCGGCAAGTCGAGTCACCTGCCAGTCTTTGCCATCAAACACAATTTTATAATCTGTTGCCTGCACGGCAGAGCTGTCCGTCATTTTGACATCAAGCGAACCTGTCCCTTTATTCTTCGTGTTGCTGAGCACAACCGGGCTGCCGATATCGAAGAAATTCTCGCCCTTATCGCCGTTGGCATCAAAACCTGCTTTATGCTGGGTGTTAAACGCATCGGCAAATGCCAGCGCCAGTTGGCCCAGCGTGTTACGCGTTTGATCCAGCTCCTGCGAACGGAAGGTGAGCAGTCCACCCAATGAACCGGTATTCAGCAATTTCTCAGGGATCTCAACCGCTCCGGCAACACCATCTACATACGCAACGGTGGTACGCGAAGGATCGTCACTGGAGGGCACTGCCGCCAGTTGGCGCGCATTGCTGCCCTGTACCAGTGAATAACCATTCGCCATGGTTACGTTGTAAGTGCCGCCGTCCTGAACGCTGACTTCCACGCCGACAATCTGGTTCAGTTCACTGACCAGTTGGTCGCGCTGATCGAGCAAATCATTAGGGGATGCGCCAGCCCCGACACCAGTCATACGAGAAATCTGGTCGTTAAGGCTGGCGATTTGTTTCGCGTAGTTGTTGATCTGATCGACGCTGGCTTTGATAGCGGTATTAACCTGCTTATCCTGATCGCGTAGATACTGATCGGTCGTTTTAAACTGATTCACCAAACCATCAGCTTTACCAATCAGCGCCTGGCGTGCCGCCGGGTCTTCAGCATTACTGACCAGAGTTTGCAGACTGGTAAAAAAATCCTGCATTGAGGTTGAAATCGAACTGGTTTTGCTGGACAGCAGGTTGTCGATTTTCGACATTTGCTCATAACGCGTCGTCAGACCGCTGCTCTGGTTTTGCGCTGCCCGCAGCTGATTGGTGATAAACGAGTCATACTCGCGCTGTACGCCAGAAACATAGACGCCATTGCCTACCCAGCCCCCCGCACCCAGCGTGCTGTTCGCTTGCGCCATAATTGTCGTTTGCCGTGTATATCCGGCGACGTTATAGCTGGAGATGTTATTACTGGCAGTGTTCAACGCGGCCTGCGCTGCGCTGAGTCCACTCATCGCGTTATTAATCAAGCTGGACATGGAGGTTCCTTGTAATCCTTCAATACTCGTTATTATCGGCAGCAGATCGGTAGACTTGAGCTATTTAAAAGAGATTATCGATGTTCGTGCTGTAGGTTTTGCTCACCTTTTCACTCATCGATTTCAACTGCTGGATCATGCTGGTTAATTTCCGCGCATAGTTAGGATCGGTTGCGTAGCCAGCACTTTGCAGGGCCTGCGCGCCCTGCTCAGCGGTTGCAGCGGCGGTCACCGCCGCATAGCGCGGGTTACGGGAAATCAGCCCGACATAATCCGACAGCGCCTCAAGGTAAGAGCTATAGACGCGGAATTTGGCTTTCACCTTTTTCGCTTCGCCGTTTTCATATTCGGTGGTGGTGATTTCGGTCGTTGGTCCCTTCCAGCTTCCCGAAGCTTTCACGCCAAAAATGTTGAAACTCGGTTCGCCGTTTTCCCGGCGAATTTGCCGCTGGCCCCAACCGGACTCCAGCGCCGCCTGCGCCAGAATCAGATGATGCGGAACGCCGCTTTGCTGACTCGCCAGTTTTGCCGGCAGCGACAGCTGGGCGAGGAAGTCTTTACTGTCGCCCGACAGCGGCTCATCATTACTTTCCGTCGCCCTGGGGATGGCTTTGCGCACCAGTTGCGTCAGCGCCTGGTTTTGATAGCTGGTCACCGTTTCCAGCGGGAACTTCATCGGCACCTGTGGCGCATCATCAGCAGGTTGCGCTTGCCCTTGCGTCATCTGCTTAACCATCATTTCAGCCAGTCCCAGACCTTTACCTGCGGTCATCTGCTGCGCAATTTGTTGGTCATACATGCTGGTATACAAACGCGTTGAATCGCTGCTAAACATCCCATCTTTCGGCAACGCTTCACGCATGCTTTTCAGCATCATCTGCACGAACATCCCTTCAACCTGACGGGCCACGGGGCGAATATTCGCCGCCGGATCCTGACCCGCTTTCGCTTTCAGTTCGTTCAGTGCTTGCGCATCCCAGGCGGCGCTGGTCAGCAGTTTGCTGTCACCAATCATCAGATGATTTCCAGTTTGGCGCGTAAGCAACCCGCGCTCTGCATCGATTGCAGAATGGACATCAGATCCATCGGCGTCGCCCCGAGCGCATTCAACGCGCGCACGACGTTGTTCAGATTGGCGCTGGAACGTACGCTTTGCAGCGAGCCGCCGCTCTGGCGCAGATCGATCTGCGTTTGTGGCGTCACCACGGTCTGTCCGCCGCCAAACGGCGTATCCGGCTGGCTGACGTTTGCCTGGCGGTTTACCGTAATCGACAAGTTACCCTGCGCCACGGCACAGCTATCCAGCGTGACTTCACGGTTCATGACCACAGATCCCGTACGCGAGTTGATAATGACTTTCGCGTCCTGCGGCGTGACGTTCACCTCCATATTCTGGATGTCGGCAAGGAAACGTACCTGCGAACTGTTGCCGCTTGGCACACGCACTTGTATAGTCCGGGCATCCAGCGCCGTTGCGCTACCAAAGCCACGCGAGCGGTTGATTGTGTCGGTGATCTGCTGCGCCATAGTAAAATCTTCATTATTGAGCTGCAGATTAATGGTGTTGCCACCGCCGAACTGGCTGGGCAACTCACGCTCGATGGTCGCGCCGTTGGTAATGCGTCCACCATTAAGCTGGTTAACCTGCACGCTACTGCCACCCGCAGCCGCGCCCGCACCGCCAACCAGAATATTCCCCTGCGCCAAGGCATATACCTGGCTATCGACCCCTTTCAGCGGGGTCATCAGCAGCGTTCCGCCGCGCAGACTTTTGGCGTTACCCATGGAAGAGACCACCACGTCAATGGTTTGCCCCTGGCGTCCAAAGGCTGGGAACTGTGCGGTGACCATCACCGCCGCCACGTTTTTCAACTGCATATTGGTGCCGGTTGGTACGGTGATCCCCAACTGCGACAGCATGTTATTGAGCGTCTGCGTCGTAAACGGCGTCTGTGTGGTCTGGTCACCAGTACCATCCAGCCCGACCACCAGCCCGTAACCTATCAACGAGTTTTCCCGCACGCCCTGCACGCTGGTCAGGTCACGAATACGGTCGGCATGCGCAAAGGCGGTTGCCAGTACCAGTACCATTCCAACAAGAGATTTAAACACCGGGTACCTCGCTTACATCGGCGACAAGTTAAGGAAGAAACGCTGCAACCAGCCCATATTTTGCGCTTCATTGATGTAGCCGTTGCCGACGTACTCAATACGCGCATCCGCAACCTGAGTTGACGGTACGGAGTTGCTGCCACTGATGGTGCGCGGGTTAACGACTCCGGAGAAGCGAATAAACTCAGTGCCCTGATTAATGGCGATCTGTTTTTCACCCACGACATGTAAATTGCCATTCACCAGGACCTGATCGACCGTTACGGTCAACGTACCGCTGAAGGTATTGCTGGCGTTCGCGCCGCCTTTACCGTTAAAGGTGTTGCCGCCGGAGGCTTCTACGTCGGCACGTTCGTTACCAAACAGCCCTTGCAGGTAGCGCGGTACGGTATCAAAACCAAAGTTGGTCTTGCCGTCGCGGCTGGCGTTTGCCGAGGAACTTTTGCTCGCGCTGACGTTTTCCTGCAATACGATGGTCAGCGTATCGCCAATATTGCGCGGACGGCGGTCTTCGAAGAGCGGCTGATAACCGTAGTTAATCGGCTGCGCCGACTGGAAGATTGAGCCATTCGCCACCGGTGTCGGGCCTGGAACGGGTTGAGCAGACGTCGCGCCCTGCACGAGTGGCGTGGCTGGGATCCAGGCGCACCCTGTCAGTGAAACCACCAGCAGGGCTAAAATTGGGTATGGGTGAAGCGCGTATTTTCGCATTGCGGTCATCTTCAAAATCCGTGTGCCGGTGAGGCTCTCACCTCACCGGGCCCCACTTTAGAGTTGCGTCAGTTTTTGCAGCATCTGATCGGTAGTCGATACCGCTTTACTGTTGATTTCGTAAGCGCGCTGAACCTGGATCATGTTTACCAGCTCTTCCGCCACGTTGACGTTAGAGGTTTCAACATACCCCTGGTACAGCAGACCCGCGCCGTTCAGCCCCGGCGTGCTCTCATTCGGCGCGCCGGATGACTGCGTTTCGGTGTACAGATTCTCACCAATACTTTCCAGGCCGGTGTCGTTCATAAAGGTGGTCAGGTTAAGCTGCCCGACCTGAACAGGCGCAGCCTGGCCCTGTTGGGTCACGCTGACAATGCCGTCACGTCCAATGGTGATGCTGAGCGCGTTAGCCGGGATGGTGATGGCCGGCTGAACCTGAAAACCACCCGCGGTCACCAGTTGACCGTTCTGATCCACCTGGAAAGAACCGTCACGGGTATAGGCGGACGTACCATCAGGCAGCATGACCTGGAAAAAGCCCTGCCCCTTAATCGCCACATCTTTACTGTTATTGGTTTGCGACAGGTTACCCTGGCTGTGTAAACGCTCGGTTGCCACCGGACGCACACCGGTACCAATCTGCAAACCGGAAGGCAGTGTGGTTTGTTCAGAAGACTGGGCGCCAGGCTGGCGAATCGTCTGATACAACAGATCTTCAAACACCGCACGTTGGCGCTTAAATCCGTTGGTGCTGACGTTTGCCAGGTTGTTGGCAATCACATCCATGTTGGTTTGCTGCGCATCCAGGCCGGTTTTGGCGATCCATAATGAACTGATCATAAAATGTCCTGTGTTAACTCATCGACAGCAGTTGGTTAGCGCGGCCCGCGTTATCATCCACGCTACTGATAATCTTCATTTGCATTTCGAAACGGCGAGCGTTGGCGATCATGTCGCTCATCGCGGCAACCGGCTTAACGTTACTGCCTTCCAGCACGCCCGACATAACGCGAATGCTGGGGTCGGCCTGTAACGTCGCACCACGGGTAGCCTGCGCGGCCTGGGTCAGACGAAACATACCGTCATCACCACGTTGCACTTCATTCCCCGTCGCCTTGACCAGTTTCAAACGCCCAACAGGCGCAACCGTATTGGCCGGATCGCCAGGGTTAAGCGCCGAGATCGTCCCGTCAGCCGCAATGGTGACTTCGGAACCTTCCGGTACGGCTATCGGCCCGGCTTCACCGATTACCGGATGCCCCTGAATAGTCAGTTCACCCGTAGGACTTACCTGAATGGCACCATTACGGGTATACCCTTCGCTACCGTCCGCGGTTTGCACAGCCAACCAGCCATCTTGTTGCAGCGCCACGTCCAGCGGGCGGGAGGTATAGTCCATCTGGCCCGGCGTCATGTCGGCCCCTGGCGTGGAGGCCACTACCAGCGTACGCGTCGGTAAAGACAATCCTTCTACAGGAACCGCACGCAGCGCATTGAGCTGCGCACGAAACCCTGGCGTGGAGGCGTTTGCCAGGTTGCTGGCCGTCACCGCCTGTTGATTCAGCGTCTGACTGGCCGCGCCCATAGCGGTATAAATTGCGTGATCCATTAAGCCATCCCGTCAGGCGCTTAGCGCAGGTTGACCAGCGTGTTGAGGATCTGATCCTGGGTTTTGATGGTCTGCGCGTTCGACTGATAGTTACGCTGAGCGACGATCATATTCACCAGTTCTTTACTCAAATCCACGTTTGATGCTTCCAGCGCACCGTTGGTCAGTTTGCCGAAGTTACCTTCGCCTGCGGTACCCAGCAGCGCCACGCCAGAAGCCTGTGTAGCAGCCCAGACGTTGTCGCCCTGAGACGCCAGCCCTTCGTTGTTGGCAAAGTTTGCCAGCACGATCTGCCCCAGTACCTGTTGCTGTTCGTTGGAGTAATTACCGACCACGGTACCGTCATTGTTAATCTGATAGCTGACCAGATCGCCCGGCTTGTAGCCGTTCTGATTCGTGGCGACGATGTTGTTGGCGCCAGTGTTCTGCTGCATGGAGTTCAGGAAGCTCAAGGAGAAGTTCGCAGGAACTGCGCCATTGATCGTACCGGTGGAGATCTGAATTTGCGGTTGGGCATTAGCTGGACCTTCAACGGGGATTTTTGGTCCATCCGGCTTTGCTGGATCGACTGGCACCGTCCCTGCAACATAATTATTCACAGATGTCAGCGTACCGTTAGCACTAAAGTTCATCACCGCATTCTTGCTGGCAACTGAACCCGTAACGCTGGCGTCCTGGGTGTAGACATCCCATTTGTTAGGGCCTGTTTTGACATAAAAAATATTCATGTCATGGGCGTTACCCTGGCTATCGAAAACGGTAACGGTGCCTTTTTTGTTGTAGGAGTCCGCGTCGCTTGGACTAAACGGAGTTTTGGTTGGCACCTTGTCAGTGGAATTCAGGTTGATCTGCATTGACGCTGTAGTCGTGGTTTTCGCCGCCATCAGCGTATTCGGAATAGTGATCGGTGCCGGGTTAGCACCTTGCTGTATTGTCGGCGGTGTACCGCTAGCAGGATAACCTGTCAGTTGCAGCCCCTGCATGTTGACGATATTGCGGTTTTCATCGAGTTTGAACTGACCGTTACGGCTGTAGAATACAGAGCCATTGCTGTCTACCATGCGGAAAAATCCGTTCTGGCTGATAGCCACATCCAGTCCGCGTCCGGTGTTGGTGGTAGTACCATCGGTAAAATCCTGGGTAATACCCGCAACTTTAACCCCCAGTCCCACTTTAGAACCGGCGAACATATCGGCAAAAGAAGCCGTACCAGATTTAAAACCGTAGGTAGCGGAGTTGGCGATGTTATTACCAATGACATCGAGGTTGGTCGCTGCAGCGTTCAGACCGCTGACCGCTTGAGAAAAGGCCATGACTTACTCCTGATAAGTGTGTGGGCTTAGATTATTTGCCGTACTTCGTCGAGGGTGGTGGTTCCATAGGTGCCCAGGTCCAGCGTATTACCGCCGTTACTGCGAATAACACCCTGCACCAGCGCAAACTGAAGCGGCTGCGCCACCAGTTGCGTTCCGCCATTGCTGGCAGCAATTGAGACGTTATAAGAACCGCCTGGCGCATCCGTGCCATCGGTCATGGTGCCGTCCCAGGTAAAGGTATGAACACCGGCTTTCAAGCCGCCGATATCAATAGTGCGTATCACTTTGCCGTCTT
This sequence comes from Citrobacter sp. wls615, assembly GCF_005281355.1. Lineage (NCBI taxonomy): Bacteria > Pseudomonadati > Pseudomonadota > Gammaproteobacteria > Enterobacterales > Enterobacteriaceae > Citrobacter > Citrobacter sp. wls615. Next base: position 23,085 of record NZ_SZXM01000017.1, read on the forward strand.
TATCGGTAATCGTTGCGGTGACCTTATCTGCCGGCTGTTGCAGCTCAACGCCAAACGGCGTCGTGGTCGTTTTCGCCCCCTCTTCCGTACCTTTACCGGTCAGGATGGTGGTGCCGGGGATCATTACGCCGTGACCAATCAGCGTACTGGCCTGCAGCGACTGACTGTTATCGATCTGCCCGGAAATAGACCCCAGCGTGGTGTTCAGTTTCTCAATCCCACTTACGGTACTGATTTGCGCCAGTTGGGTGGTCAGTTCGTTGTTTTGCAGCGGATTGGTTGGGTCCTGGTTTTTCAACTGTGCGACCAGCAGCGTCAGAAAACTGCTTTGCAGGTCAGCAGCATTGCTGCCCGTCAGGGAGCTATTCCCGGTAGCGGCTTTAACGCCTGCATTGCTCGGGTCATTCATGGTTACAGCAACAGACATGTGCGTCTCCTTTACTGGCCTAACGTAAGCGTTTTGAGCATCAAGCTTTTCACGGTGTTGAGCACTTCGACGTTTGCCTGGTAGCTACGCGAGGCTGACATGGTGTTAACCATCTCGCCGACGACGTCCACATTCGGCATTTTTACGTAGCCGTTCGCATCGGCCAGCGGGTTACCCGGCTCATAGACCAGCTTATCCGGCGCCTGGCTTTCAATAACGTCAGCCACTTTTACGCCGCCTGTAGCTGCACCTGGCGCGGCATCAACCTGAAAAACAACCTGCTTGGCGCGATACGGCTGACCGTCGGGTCCGGTAACGCTATCCGCATTCGCCATGTTGCTGGCCGCCACGTTCAGGCGCTTAGACTGCGCCGTCAGCGCAGAGCCTGCGATATCAAAAATATTTAACAGCGCCACGAATTAGTTCCCTCCTTGCAGCACATTCATCATGCCTTTGATTTGTCCACCCAGCGCGGTCAGCCCCATTTGATATTTGAGGCTGTTGTCTGCAAATTGCGTACGCTCCCGGTCCATATCCACCGTATTGCCATCCAGAGACGGCTGGTCAGGAATGCGATAGAGCAATTCCGTAGCGGGAGCAGAAGCGGTTTGGGCCGGAATATGTTGTGCAGAGGTCAGCGTCAACGAGACGCCGCCGGTTTGTTCCCGTCCACGCACCATGACTTTTTTCAATTCACTGGCGAAATCCAGGTCGCGCGCCTGATACCCCGGCGTGTCGGCATTGGCAATGTTGGCGGCCAATATTTCCTGGCGCTGGGCGCGCAAATTCAGCGCTTCCTGTTGAAAACGTAAGGCGGCGTCGAGCTTATCGAGCATATCTCCTCCGCAAATGACAAAATTCAGCCGACAGCTTAAATCCCATTACGCGCGCGTTATCGCCGGAATAAACGCAAAATGCGTCGCTATTTGTTGCGTTGATGACTGCGTCACACAGGTAAAATCCTGTCACTACCTGAAAAAGCGCGAGGTTTTGATGCAAACGTTTAAACGTGGAATAGTTGTGGCAGCACTGCTGTTCAGCCCTATGACGCTGGCGCAAGACCTGAATTCACAGCTGACGACATGGTTTTCCCAACGTCTGGCCGGATTTAGCGATGAGGTGGTCGTCACTATCCGTACGTCGCCTAACCTACTGCCCAGCTGCGAACAACCCGCATTCAGCGTGTCAGGCAACGCGAAACTGTGGGGCAATGTGAACGTGCTGGCCCGCTGCGCCAACGAGAAACGTTATCTGCAGGTGAATGTGCAGGCCACGGGAAACTATGTGGTTGCCGCCGCGCCCGTCGCTCGGGGCAGCGCGCTAACCTCGGCCAGCGTGACGTTAAAGCGAGGTCGGCTGGACCAACTGCCGCCGCGCGCCGTGTTAGATTTGAATCAGGTGCAGGACGCGGTGAGTCTACGCGATCTCGTTCCAGGTCAGCCGATACAGCTTTCAATGTTGCGCCAGGCCTGGCGGATCAAAGCCGGTCAACGCGTACTGGTTATCGCCAACGGCGATGGTTTTCGGGTGAATGCCGAAGGTAAAGCGCTGAATAATGCCGCCGTCGCACAGAATGCGCGAGTGCGGATGATTTCAGGCCAGGTGGTGAGCGGCATCGTCGATTCTGATGGGAATATTCTTATTAACCTATAATAGGTTAAAGATTTTTTAGCGTGTGCCGATAGATAAACAACCAATGATTACAGCGGGCCGCTATAGCGTAACCCCTCGATGAGGATAAACAAAATGAGCATTGATCGTACCTCACCATTGAAGCCAGTCAGTACCGTTCAGCCACGTGAAACCAGCGATGCGCCGGTACAAAAAGCGCGGAAGGAAAAAACCACCGCGACAAACAGCACCAGCGTCATGCTGAGCGACGCCCAGGCCAAACTGATGCAGCCCGGCACCAATGACATCAATATGGAACGCGTCGAAGCATTGAAAACTGCGATCCGTAACGGTGAGTTGAAAATGGATACCGGAAAAATTGCCGACTCGCTTATTCGCGAGGCACAGAGCTACTTACAGAGTAAATAAAGTATGACTCGTTTGTCAGAAATACTTGATCAGATGACAACCGTCCTCAATGACCTGAAAACGGTAATGGATGCTGAGCAGCAGCAGCTCTCCGCAGGATATATCAACGGTAGCCAGCTACAGCGTATTACAGAAGAAAAAAGCTCTTTGCTGGCAACCCTTGATTATCTGGAGCAGCAACGCCGTCTGGAGCATGACGCCACGCGTAGCGCCAACGATGAGATTGCTGAACGCTGGCAGACGATCACCCAAAAAACGCAGCATTTGCGTGACCTCAACCAGCACAACGGTTGGCTGCTGGAAGGGCAGATTGAGCGTAATCAGCAAGCGATTCAAGTGCTGAAACCGCACCAGGAACCGGCGCTGTATGGCGCAAACGGTCAAACCTCTGCTGCGCACCGCGGCGGGAAAAAATTCTCTATTTAATGCCAGCCTGATCGCTCACAGTTTTCAGGCCAGCGCGTTCTGCAGGCCGGATACGGCGTAACGCCGCCATCCGGCAATGTCTGTTACGCCGTCCGGCGCACAAACTCTTTCACTTTAAAGCCCAGCACAGCAAGTGCGGCGAAGTAAGCTGCAATCCCAGCCACCACGACGGCCATCAGACGCAGTAAACGCCACAACATCGTTCCCTGCGACCAGTCCGGCATGATATTGAGCATCCCGAACAGCACCGCTGACATCACCAGTACGGAAATCACCAGACGCGCCAGGAACCAGGCCCAGCCCGGTTGCGGGGTAAAGATTTTCTGTTTACGCAGTTGCCAGTAAAGCAGTGAAGCGTTCAGACATGCCGCCAGACCAATCGACAGCGACAGCCCGGCATGCTTCAGCGGCCCGATAAACGCCAGGTTCATCACCTGAGTCATAATCAGCGTCACTATCGCAATTTTCACCGGCGTTTTAATATCCTGGCGCGAGTAAAAGCCAGGGGCCAGAACTTTCACCACGATCAAACCAATCAAACCGACCGAGTATGCCACCAGCGCGCGCTGGGTCATGGCGGCATCAAAGGCGGTAAATTTACCGTACTGGAACAGAGAAACCGTCAGTGGTTTAGCCAAAATGCCCAACGCCACGGCGCTGGGTAATGCCAGCAGAAAACACAGACGCAGCCCCCAGTCCATCAGACGACAATACTCATCATGATTCCCGCTGGAAAAGCTTTTGGACAGCGATGGCAGCAGAATGGTCCCCAGCGCCACGCCAAGCACGCCGGACGGAAACTCCATCAGACGGTCAGCATAGTACATCCAGGAAACCGAGCCGGAGGCCAGAAACGAGGCGAATATGGTATTGATGATCAGTGAAATCTGGCTGACGGAAACCCCGAGTATCGCCGGCCCCATTTGCTTGACGACGCGCATCGCCCCCGCATCGCGGAAGTTCACGCGGGGCAGCACCAGCATGCCAATTTTCTTCAGATGTGGCAGTTGATAAACCAGCTGCAGCACGCCACCAACGGTCACGGCCCACGCCAGCGCCAGCACTGGAGGATTAAAATAAGGCGCGGCAAACAGCGCAAAACCGATCATGCTGATATTCAAAAAGGTCGGCGCAAACGCCGGAATAGAAAAGCGGTTCCAGGTGTTAAGGATTGCGCCGACCAGCGAGGCCAGTGAAATCAGCAGGATATAAGGAAAGGTGATCCGCAGCAGTTGGGTAGTCAACGCAAATTTGTCAGCGGTGTCGGCAAACCCAGGTGCAGTGACTAAAATCACCCACGGCGCAGCCAGCATCCCGGCAACCGTCACCACGGCCAGCGCCAGCGTCAGCAGCCCGGATACATAGGCAACAAACACGCGGGTAGCATCTTCACCCTGCTTACTTTTGTATTCAGCCAGAATAGGCACAAACGCCTGAGAAAATGCGCCTTCAGCAAAAATTCGGCGCAGCAGGTTTGGAAGTTTGAAGGCCACAAAAAAGGCATCGGTCGCCATCCCTGCGCCAAAGATTCTGGCGACAATCGCATCACGCGCAAAACCCAGCACACGTGAAAACATCGTCATCGAGCTGACGGCTGCCAGCGACTTTAATAAATTCATCTATGTTGTATTCCAGACCCTGAGGCAAATCCCCGTATAACCAACATCACCATCCGGCAATGTCACTGTGCCTGATGGCGACGCCGCAGCGTCTTATCAGGCCTACAAGCCAGCCTATGGTTGAAAAGAGGTGTTATTTTGAGTTGGCATATAGTACCTGGATTACAATGAATTACTACCGCCAGTTGTTACAGGGGGTTATTCAGCCATCGCCTCCCGCCATAGCTTTTCGACAACACGCTGGGCCAGTAGCGCCTGCTCGCCTGTCGTCTGAGGAACCGTCTGATTTTGCACACACTCAATGAAATGCCGCGCACATCCGGCAAAACCTCGCTGTTCTAAGGTCGTTTGCCAGCCTGCTATCGGCTTGTGTACAACACCTTGCCCGCGTTCTTCCCGCCATTCCCGCATATCCGTGACGTCAATCAGGCCCCCATCGGTCACCGCCTGAACGCTCTCACGCTGGCTACCGGCCCGGCGATGCATGCTGGTTGTAATCTGTAGCTGATCGACAGAAAAATGGTGCTCGGCATAAAGCATTGCGCCAGACTCATTAGTCAGCAGAGTGCCGCTATTTAACTGCGCGTTCCCGCCCGCCAGCCACAGCGCAGTATCGACCACGTGCAGATAATCGTCCAGCAGGGTGAAACGCAGGTCATGCGGTCCAACGCTGTCCGAACGATGCTTATCCATACGCACAGACGCTGCGTTGCCCAGCTGCGCTTTGAGATCCTGATACAGTGGTGCAAATCGGCGGTTAAAGCCGACCATCAACGTCAGTTTTTTCCGCGCGGCCAGCTCGACCAGTTGTTCAGCCTCACGCAGGTTTTCCGCCAGCGGTTTATCCACACACACATGGACCCCGGCATTCAGGAGTTCACTGACTACCGCAAAGTGCGTCGCGGTGCTGGAATGGACGAAAACCGCGTCACAGGTTTTTGCCAGATTCACCAGGGAGTCAATGTTGGGTATGCGCCAGGTCTCACAGACACGCAGCGCTTTTTCCTGCGAAGGCGAAAACGCGCCTTGCAGCGTCCAGTCAGCGGAACTGCCCAGTACGGGCAGCCAGGCTTTTTGTGCAATGCCCCCCAGACCGACAACGCCGATACGTAATTTATTCACGTTAGTCTCCCAAGTGCGCCAACAAAGAATCCAGTCGCTGCTTAAGTTCCGCGACTTCTGTTTCCAGGGCTTCAATGCGCGCCTGCAGATCGCCAGACGCAACCGGGAGTTCATCTGCCGCAGCGATGGGCTCATCAACATCACCGCAAAACAGGTGCATATAGCGACTTTCACGTTTACCCGGCTCGCGCGCCAGACGGATCACATAAGGACCATCTTCACGGGTCGCCAGTTTTTCCAGCGTCGACTCCACTTCAGCCATATCGCTGAATTCGTACATTCGCGATGCACGGCTTCGCAGTTCGCCCGGCGTTTGGGCGCCGCGCAGCAATAGCGTGGTGATGAGCGCCACTTCCCCCGCGCTGAGTTTAAGATTGCCAAACTCCGAATTGCAGAACCGCTGCTCATATTTCGTGACGCGATTTCCAAAGCCGCTCACCGTACGCAGAAAATGCCGCTTCACCAGGTTATCAAGCTGATCCTGCACTTCCGATTCCGATAGATTCATCACCGGTTCACGATTCGTTTTTTGATTGCAGGCGGTGACGACGCCATTGACAGAAAGCGGATATTGTTCCGGCGTGGTGACCTGTTTCTCTAACAAACAGCCAATCACGCGTGCTTCGGTGGCGGTTAATTCGTATTTCATCGTCTTCTCCATTACTCAGGCTAACCTGAAACTTAGCGACCAGGGGTCCATTCTGATGTGGTCAACGCCGTCAGCACGTGATCGCGCCACTGCCCGTCAATCAACAGGTAATCTTTGGCATACCCTTCTTTTTCAAAACCCAGTCGGGCCAGCAAGTCACCACTACGTTTATTGTGTGGCATATAGTTCGCCATAATGCGGTGAATATGCTGCGTGCGCTGCATATAACGAATGGCCGAGGTTAAGGCTTCGTACATCAGCCCCTGCCCCTGCCACTTTTGCGCAATGGAATAGCCGAGATAACAGGCGTGGAAAGATCCCCGCACTACGTTCGAGAAATTCGCGACGCCGATAATCTCTTTTTCTTCCGGATCGAGCAGCGCAAAATAATACGCGGTGCCTTGTTTATGAAACTCAGAGATCATACTCAGACGCGCCTGCCAGCCGGAGGGATAACAGTGGCTTTCATCGCGAATAGGTTCCCAGGGTTTTAAGAAATGACGATTTTCTGCGTAATAATCTGCCAGACGCCAGGCATCACGCTCGTGCACCAAACGCACGACCAGGCGGTCCGTGGTTAAGCGCACTTTTGGCACGTTACTGCGATAGCCAAACATTCTATACCTACTCCTTCCCGTAACGTCTTCAATACGCTATTCGCGATACTATACCTGTGCAAATATGCCCTTTGAAAAGAGCAAATTGCCATTTTTTGAATTATTCACACATTTTGATGAAAACTCTCTATCAAGACGGACTTTTGATAAAAAAATATTGTCCCGCCAAGGGTGGGAAAAGCGATGACGACACCGCAGAATAGGAGGTGCTTATCTTTTAAACTCTAACCAGAGTGACGAGTTTTTCCCGGGAGGGGAAATGTCGCAAGTCTCGCAGGCAAGGAACCTGGGTAAATACTTCCTTCTCATCGATAATATGCTGGTCGTGCTGGGTTTCTTCGTCGTTTTCCCGCTGATCTCAATTCGCTTCGTCGACCAAATGGGCTGGGCTGCCGTTATGGTCGGGATCGCGTTAGGATTGCGTCAATTTATTCAGCAGGGTCTGGGTATTTTTGGCGGCGCTATTGCTGACCGTTTCGGCGCAAAACCAATGATCGTCACCGGTATGCTGATGCGCGCCGCCGGGTTCGCCACCATGGGTATTGCCCACGAGCCTTGGCTGCTATGGTTTTCCTGTTTTCTCTCCGGATTGGGCGGCACGCTGTTCGACCCTCCCCGCTCGGCGCTAGTGGTCAAACTGATCCGCCCGGAAAAGCGCGGGCGTTTTTTCTCTATCCTGATGATGCAGGATAGCGCAGGCGCCGTGGTTGGCGCGTTACTTGGCAGTTGGCTGTTACAGTACGATTTTCGCCTGGTCTGCGCGACAGGAGCCATTTTGTTTGTTCTGTGCGCGGCGTTTAACGCCTGGCTACTCCCGGCATGGAAATTGTCGACGGTGAAAATTCCGGTGCGTGAAGGGATGGGCCACGTGATGCATGACAAACGTTTTGTCACCTATGTTCTGACGCTGGCGGGTTATTACATGCTGGCGGTACAGGTGATGTTAATGCTGCCAATCATGGTGAACGACATCGCTGGCTCGCCTGCCGCGGTGAAATGGATGTATGCCATCGAAGCATGCCTCTCGTTAACGCTGCTCTACCCGATTGCCCGCTGGAGTGAAAAACGTTTTCGCCTTGAACATCGCCTGATGGCCGGTCTGCTGGTAATGTCTCTCAGCATGATGCCCATCGGTCTGGTCGGCAATCTACAGCAGCTATTCACGCTGATCTGCACCTTCTATATTGGCTCGATCATCGCCGAACCGGCGCGTGAGACCCTGAGCGCCTCGCTGGCCAATGCACGGGCTCGAGGAAGTTACATGGGCTTCAGCCGACTGGGCCTCGCCATCGGCGGCGCAATTGGTTATGTCGGCGGCGGCTGGCTGTTTGATATGGGCAAAACCCTGGCGCAGCCTGAATTGCCATGGATGATGCTCGGTATTATCGGCTTCATCACCTTCCTGGCTTTGGGCTGGCAATTCAGCCATAAACGCCCAACGCGCGGCATGCTGGAACCCGATGCCTGATAGCTAATCCGACGCTCGGGCACTTTTCAGTTTTTTCTGCTGGTGCCCGGGGCGCTGGTACTCGATGATGCTTTGTGTCACGATTACGCCACAAGCATCATGTTGAGGAACCCCATGAAAAAGCTTTTTTTTGCCGCTGCACTGATTGTCGGCGGCCTGTTGGTTGGTTGTAATCAACTCACGCAATATACGGTTAGCGAGCAAGAGATTAATCAGGCGCTGGCGAAGCATAACAACTTTTCTAAAGATATCGGTTTACCCGGCGTCGCTGAGGCACACATCGTGCTGAGCAACCTCGCCAGTCAGATAGGGCGTGAAGAGCCTAATAAAGTGACTCTGACGGGTGATGCCAACCTGGACATGAATTCCCTGTTTGGCAGTCAGAAAGCCACCATGAAGCTGAAGCTCAAAGCCTTACCGGTCTTCAATAAAGAGAAAGGCGCGATTTATTTGCAAGAGATGGAAGTCGTGGACGCGACCGTGACACCAGAAAAAATGCAGTCGGTACTGCAAACGCTGATGCCGTATTTAAACCAATCGCTGCGTAATTACTTTAACCAACAACCTGCCTACATTCTGCAGGATGACAGCAGCCAGGGTGAAGCGCTGGCGAAAAAACTGGCGAAAGGTATAGAAGTGAAACCGGGTGAAATCATTATCCCCTTCACCGACTAATATACCAGAGGGCGCTGATGCGCCCTTTTTTTTCGTGCAAACGAAAACGTTTCCGCTTATCCTTTGTTTCCGGCAAAAAAGACAATCCTCAGCCGGAGCATATTGATGACTGCACCATCCCAGGTTTTAAAGATCCGCCGCCCAGACGACTGGCATCTTCACTTTCGCGATGGCGACATGTTAAAAACTGTCGTGCCCTATACCAGTGAAATTTACGGCCGCGCCATTGTCATGCCGAACCTGGCACCGCCCGTCACCACAGTAGATGCAGCTATCGCTTATCGCCAACGCATTCTTGATGCGGTACCTGCCGGACACGACTTCACACCTTTAATGACCTGCTACTTAACGGATACGCTGGATCCCAATGAGCTGGAGCGTGGTTTCAACGAAGGCGTGTTCACCGCCGCGAAACTCTACCCGGCTAATGCCACCACCAACTCAACGCATGGCGTAACCTCTATTGACGCCATCATGCCGGTGCTGGAACGGATGGAAAAATTGGGTATGCCGCTGTTGGTGCATGGTGAAGTGACGCATGCGGATATCGATATTTTCGATCGCGAAGCACGCTTTATTGAGACGGTGATGGAACCGCTGCGTCAGCGTTTGACTGCGCTGAGAGTGGTGTTTGAACATATCACCACTAAAGATGCTGCCGAATATGTGCGCGACGGTAACGAGCTTCTCGCCGCCACTATTACGCCACAGCATTTAATGTTTAACCGCAACCACATGCTGGTCGGCGGCATTCGCCCGCACCTGTATTGTCTGCCAATCCTTAAACGTAACGTCCACCAACAGGCGCTGCGTGAACTGGTCGCCAGCGGATTTAGCCGTGCGTTCCTTGGTACCGACTCAGCGCCACATGCGCGTCATCGCAAAGAATCCAGTTGCGGCTGTGCCGGGTGTTTTAACGCCCCGACCGCGCTGGGCAGCTATGCCACCGTATTTGAAGAGATGAATGCGCTGAGCCATTTTGAAGCCTTCTGCTCACTCAATGGTCCGCAATTCTATGGTCTGCCGGTGAATGAGACTTTTATTGAGCTTGAACGCGTGGAGCACCATGTCCCGGAGAGCATTGCGCTGGCAGATGACACACTGGTGCCTTTCCTGGGTGGCGAAACGGTACACTGGTCAGTAAAAAGCTAAAAAAAGTGTAGCCAACTGATTTGAATAACTGTATAAATAAACAGTATATTCAACAGGGGGCTATTATGCGTATTGAAGTCACTATTGCCAAAACTTCACCTTTGCCTGCCGGTGCGATTGACGCACTGGCAGGTGAACTCTCCCGTCGTATTCATCATCATTTTCCGGATAACGAAGGTAACGTTACTGTCCGTTATGCCGGGGCTAACAATCTGTCGGTAATTGGCGCGACCAAAGAGGATAAAGAACGCATCAGCGAGATCCTGCAGGAGACCTGGGAAAGCGCGGATGACTGGTTTATCAACGAATAAATAATGATATGCAGTGATGTTTGTTTGCCGGGTCGCCCCGGCTTTTTTATACGCGCAGTTTTTAAAACAAATGCAGATTCCACCTGGCGGCCAGTTAATTTAATATTAATTACCTGGTTATATTTTAACCAAAACAACAAAATAATTGTGCAACTTGCTAAAAAAAAATGAATGACATGTTGTTTTATTAGTCAGATAACGCTGAAAACCAAAAATTTATGCGCAGCCCTCTTTAAATTTTCAATGAATACCCTTATTTATTGATATACTGAAGTTGCTTCAGAAAAAAATGCATTGAACCTCGAAAACCGTTGTCTAGTAACACGAATTAGGGGGCATGATGGAAAAGAATAATGAAGTCATTCAGACTCATCCGCTTGTAGGATGGGACATCAGCACCGTTGATAGCTACGATGCGCTGATGCTGCGTTTGCACTACCAGACCCCGAATCGACCGGACCCGGATGGGACTGAAGTTGGACAAACGCTCTGGTTAACCACTGATGTTGCCAGGCAATTTATTTCGATATTAGAAGCAGGAATCGCCAAAATTGAATCCGGCGATTACCAGGTAAATGAGTATCAGCGCCATTAAATCTGATACATCCAACCATCAAAAGGCACCTTAACGGTGCCTTTCTTATTTCCAGGTTGAATATTCCGGGTCAGTTATTTACCCTGCTACTATCGCGATTGCAGAGAGAAGCGGATGAAATACGACTTAATCATTATTGGCAGCGGTTCCGTGGGTGCCGCAGCCGGATACTATGCCACTCGCGCCGGTCTGAACGTTCTGATGATCGATGCGCATATGCCACCGCATCAACAGGGGAGCCACCACGGCGACACACGATTAATTCGTCATGCATATGGCGAAGGTGAAAAATACGTTCCGCTAGTGCTGCGCGCGCAAACATTGTGGGATGAACTTTCGACCCAAAATGAAGAACCGATTTTTGTTCGCTCCGGTGTGATCAACCTCGGTCCGGCTGATTCAACCTTCTTAGCTACCGCAGCGCAAAGCGCGAAACAGTGGCAACTCAACGTCGAACATCTTGATGCCGCCGCCATCATGGCTCGCTGGCCCGAGATTCGCGTACCTGAAAATTATATTGGTCTGTTTGAAGCTGAGTCGGGCTTTTTGCGTAGTGAGTTAGCGATTAAAACCTGGATCCGCCTGGCTGAAGAAGCTGGCTGCGCACAGCTGTTTAAATGCCCGGTCACAGCTATTCATCATAGTGAAGATGGCGTCACGGTAGAAACCGCCGACGGTGACTACCACGCGAAAAAAGCCCTGGTCAGTGCCGGGACATGGGTGCAGGCATTAGTACCGGAACTGCCGATACAGCCAGTGCGCAAAGTGTTCGCATGGTATCAGGCCGATGGCCGCTATAGCGTTAAAAATAACTTCCCGGCCTTTACCGGCGAGTTGCCAAATGGCGATCAGTACTACGGTTTTCCGGCAGAAAACGACGAACTGAAAATTGGTAAGCACAATGGCGGACAGGTAATTCACGCTGCCGAAGAGCGCAAACCGTTTGCCGCTGTGGCCAGCGATGGCTCCGAAGCTTTCCCATTCCTGCGTACAGTTCTGCCAGGCATTGGCTGTTGTCTGCACGGCGCATCCTGCACTTACGATAATTCGCCGGATGAAGACTTTATCATTGATACGCTACCTGAGCATGACAATACCCTGATCATCACCGGTCTGAGCGGGCATGGTTTTAAGTTTACCTCCGTACTGGGGGAAATCGCAGCAGATTTTGCGCAGGACAAAGCGCCAGCCTTTGACCTGACACCATTCAGGTTGAGTCGCTTTAAGTAATAATGCATTAATGGCCTCATGGTGAGGCCATTTTTAATGACAGGAATAACATTGATGCGGCGCATCTTTCATTATCTGGTAAATAATATTCGTGAGCATCTTATGCTCTACATTATTTTATGGTCGCTGCTGGCAATTATGGATGTGATATATATTATGTTTTTCTGATCGTATCTCGCTGACATTAATTGACAAAAACTGATGCTTACTTAATTTTCATTGCAATAAACTGAACAAGAAAAACCCCATTCGCACCGTGTAATAAAGCCATCCCCTCGCACATTCTCTCTAATCATTTGATGATTATGTTCATACTCAATCAATTTAATTGATTTAAAAATAAATATCATCACCATTGTTATTTATTAGTTGCATTAATGTCTTTTACACGCCATTTTTATTCACTCCTGAAATATCTCGCGGTGTTCTTATGCAATACACTAATAGTCCACAGCGCTATGGCGTGGTGTCAGTCGCGTTACATTGGCTGGTTGCGATTGCTGTATATGGCATGTTTGCGTTGGGTTTATGGATGGTCACGCTCAGCTATTACGATGGCTGGTATCACCAGGCCCCTGAACTGCATAAAAGCATCGGAATCCTGCTCATGATGGGACTGGTCATCCGCGTTGTCTGGCGGTTGTTCTCCCCTCCTCCTCCTGCGCTGACAAGCTATTCCCGTTTAACCCGCATCGCAGCGGCAATGGGCCACCTTACACTGTACGCCCTGCTCTTTTCGATTGTTATCAGCGGTTATCTGATCTCGACCGCAGATGGCAAAGCGATAAGCGTATTTGGTTGGTTCGATATTCCCGCCACTCTTGCCAACGCGGGCGCTCAGGCCGACCTTGCCGGCAGCTTGCACCTGTGGCTTGCATGGAGCGTGGTGGTTTTATCGCTTCTTCATGGGCTTATGGCCCTGAAACATCACTTTATCGATCACGACGATACCCTGAAGCGCATGTTGGGAAAATCGTCATCTGACTATGGAGCTTAAAATGAAAAAAAACCTGCTGGGATTGACACTCGCCTCTCTGTTATTCACGACCGGCTCAGCCATGGCGGCAGATTACAAAATTGACAAAGAGGGACAGCATGCCTTTGTTAATTTCCGTATTCAGCACCTGGGTTACAGCTGGTTGTATGGCACGTTTAAAGATTTCGACGGTACATTCACCTTTGATGAAAAAAATCCTGCTGCCGATAAGGTCAACGTCACCATCAACACCAACAGTGTTGACACCAATCACGCCGAACGTGACAAACACCTGCGCAGCGCAGAGTTCCTTAACGTGGCCAAATTCCCGCAGGCGACCTTTAGCTCCACCAGCGTGAAGAAAGAGGGGAGCGACCTCGATATCACCGGTAATCTGACCCTGAACGGCGTCACCAAACCGGTTACACTGGATGCGAAACTGATTGGTCAGGGTGGCGACCCATGGGGTGGCACGCGCGCCGGTTTTGAAGCGCAAGGCAAAATTAAGCTGAAGGACTTCAACATCACCACCGATCTCGGCCCTGCTTCGCAGGAAGTCGATTTAATCATCTCAGTGGAAGGTGTGCAGCAGAAGTAACGTATGCGTGTTGCCGGATGAGGTGACAGCCATCATCCGGCAAAATTTTATTGCGCGGGATCCGGAATACCCAGTTTGGTATTCAGACGACCGCGGGATTTATTAAAGATTTTGTTGCCATTTTCACGCCCGGCGCGACGACGTCGTTGCTCTTCTTCTGGCAACTCACTCTCTTCGCAACACAGCTCACTGCAGCAGCCTTTATACTTCTGCGCGCAAGCCGGGCACTGAATAAATAGCAAATGGCAGCCATCATTTTTACAATTAGTGTGGCTGTCGCATGCGGTTCCGCACTGGTGACAATGCGCGATAATATCCTCAGAGATCCTTTCTCCCATACGCTCATCAAAAACGAAATTCTTGCCGATGAAACGTACCGGAAGCCCCTGTTCACGCGCCTTGCGGGCATATTCAATAATACCCCCCTCAATGTGCCAGACTTTGCTAAATCCGTTGTGTTTCATCCAGGCGCTGGCCTTCTCACAGCGGATCCCGCCCGTGCAGTACATAACGATCTTTTTATCTTTATGCTCCTGCATCATTTCAACCGCTTTCGGCAACTGGTCACGGAATGTGTCTGCCGGGATCTCAAGCGCGTTCTCGAAATGCCCCACCTCATATTCATAGTGGTTGCGCATATCGATGAATACCGCGTCAGGATCGTCCAACATGGCGTTCACTTCAGCCGCCTTCAGGTAGTCACCCACGTCGCTGGCGTTAAAGTCAGGATCATCAATCCCGTCCGCCACAATGCGTTCGCGGACTTTCATGCGCAGCACCCAGAACGATTTTCCGTCATCGTCCAGGGCGATATTAAGACGTAATCCATCCAGGGCAGGATTGAATGCATACAGCTGTTGGCGAAATGCATCCACGTTGCTTTGCGGCACGCTAATTTGCGCGTTAATGCCTTCATGAGCAAGATATACACGCCCGAACACATTCAACGCAGTGAACAGTTGGTACAGCGCATCACGCGTATGCTGCGGGTCATCGATGGTGAAATATTTATAAAACGAGATCGTCGTGCGCGGCTCAGTCTCGGCCAGCATTTTGGCTTTGAGCGCGTCGTTCGAAATGCGGTTGTGTAACACTGGCATGGTGTACGTATCCTGCAAATAGGGAGTAAATGAAAATCGGCGGCATCATAAAGCAAACATCGCCAATTTACATCCACACATTTTACGCTACATTTCATACTTCACGATAAAAACACAACAACAATTGCCGATTTAATCACCGTTCTCCCGTCACAAATTTTTGATACGCGCGAAAAAATGCGACAATACAGGGAATTGGTCGTTTGAAGACAGGATAGACATGACGAATTTACCCAAGTTTTCGGCTGCACTACTGCATCCACGTTATTGGTTAACCTGGCTGGGTATTGGCATCCTTTGGTTAATCGTGCAGTTACCCTACCCGGTACTCTATAAGTTGGGCTGTGCATTAGGTCGTCTGGCGTTACGTTTGATGAAACGCCGGGCAAAAATCGTTTCACGTAATCTGGAGCTGTGCTTCCCGCAGATGAGTGAGCAGGAACGCCAGCAGATGGTCGTCAGGAACTTCGAGTCCGTCGGCATGGGCGTGATGGAAACCGGGATGGCCTGGTTTTGGTCCGATAAGCGCATTTCACGCTGGACAGAAGTGATTGGTATGGAACATATCCGTGACGTTCAGGCGCAAAAGCGGGGGATCCTGTTAGTCGGCCTACACTTTCTGACCCTGGAACTGGGTGCACGTCAGTTTGGTTTGCAGGAGCCAGGTATCGGTGTGTATCGTCCTAATGACAACCCACTGCTCGACTGGTTACAGACCTGGGGCCGCATGCGCTCTAATAAATCAATGCTTGATCGTAAAGACCTGAAAGGAATGATTAAAGCGTTGAAAAAAGGCGAAGTGGTCTGGTACGCACCGGATCATGACTACGGCCCTCGCGCCAGCGTGTTTGTACCGCTGTTTGCCGTTGAACAGGCCGCTACGACCTCCGGGACCTGGATGCTTTCACGCATGTCGAATGCCTGTCTGGTGCCATTTGTTCCTCGCCGTAAGCCCGACGGTAAAGGGTATCAACTGATTATGCTACCGCCAGAGTGTTCACCGCCGTTAGACGACGCGGAAACCACGGCTGCATGGATGAATAAGATCGTTGAACAATGCATCATGATGGCCCCAGAACAGTATATGTGGCTGCATCGTCGCTTCAAGACTCGTCCTGAAGGCGCCCCTTCCCTGTACTAACACGCGGTTGCAGTCCAGTGGGCTGCAACCCCCTCCTTACTCGCTTTAGGTTTAACTGCTATCCGCATTGCAGCAACTATCAACCGGGCGCATAATTAGTCTGCTTACTTATATTCAATCGATAGCGCATACAGCGCCTCACACTGCGGATCGTTATGTCACCCTCAGATGCCCCCATAAACTGGAAACGCAACCTCACCGTTGCCTGGTTGGGTTGTTTTTTAACCGGCGCAGCATTTAGCCTGGTCATGCCCTTTTTGCCCTTGTACGTTGAGAGTCTCGGCGTCACGGGCCATAGCGCCCTGAACATGTGGTCAGGTCTGGTGTTCAGCATCACCTTTTTGTTTTCAGCTATCGCCTCCCCTTTCTGGGGTGGCCTTGCCGACCGCAAAGGGCGAAAAATCATGCTGCTGCGTTCCGCGTTGGGTATGGCTATTGTGATGCTGCTGATGGGGCTGGCGCAAAATATCTGGCAGTTCCTGGTTCTGCGCGCGCTGTTGGGTCTGCTCGGCGGTTTCATTCCCAACGCCAATGCGTTGATCGCCACCCAAGTTCCACGCAATAAAAGCGGCTGGGCGCTGGGAACGCTCTCTACCGGCGGCGTCAGTGGCGCACTGCTCGGGCCGCTGGCAGGTGGACTACTCGCTGACCAGTATGGATTGCGTCCCGTATTCTTCATTACCGCCAGCGTACTGCTGGTCTGTTTTATCCTGACGCTATTTTTTATCCGCGAGCGTTTTCAGCCGGTAAGCAAGAAAGAGATGCTGCACATACGTGAAGTCGTGGCCTCGTTAAAAAATCCCAAACTGGTGCTGAGCCTGTTTGTCACCACCTTAATCATTCAGGTGGCGACCGGTTCCATTGCGCCAATCCTGACGTTATACGTGCGGGAATTAGCCGGAAACGTCAGTAATATCGCGTTCATTAGTGGGATGATTGCCTCCGTACCCGGCGTAGCGGCGTTAATCAGTGCCCCAAGGCTTGGCAAACTCGGTGACCGGATTGGCCCGGAGAAGATCCTGATCGTCGCACTGATTATTTCCGTGCTATTGCTGATTCCGATGTCATTTGTACATACGCCCTGGCAATTGGGCGTTCTGCGTTTTTTATTGGGTGCTGCCGACGGCGCTCTGCTCCCGGCGGTGCAAACGCTGCTGGTCTATAACTCAACCAATCAAGTTGCCGGGCGTATTTTCAGTTACAACCAGTCATTTCGCGACATCGGCAACGTAACGGGACCATTAATGGGGGCGGCAATATCCGCCAATTACGGCTTTCGCGCGGTTTTCTGCGTGACCGCGGGGGTTGTACTATTTAACGCGATCTATTCGTGGAATAGCCTGCGCCGTCGCCGGAGCGCTGAGCTCGCTGGATGATTTGTCTATATTGCCTGAATCCGAAGAGTAAACTTTGCATTTTCAGGCAGTATTCATTTTACTTTTAATGATAATAGTAACACACCTTATTCCTGCCAGAGTTTTTGGCGTCATACAACGCAGCATCGGCATAAGAAACAACTTTATCCGCCGAATCATCATCAGCTTTGCTATAATATACACCGATGCTGATCGTCATCTTTTCTTTTAAATCATAGGCATTGGGTATGGTCGTTCCATGCTCAACATTTCTTCTGATTCGTTCTGCAACGACAAGAACTTCATCCTTATCCTTGCACTTAAGAAGAATAGCAAACTCTTCACCACCGATGCGTGCAAAGATATCCGAGTCTCTAATTGACTTGTTGATTATATCAACAATACTTATTATTACCCGATCCCCCTCCTGATGCCCATAGGTATCGTTAATTCGTTTAAATTTGTCGATATCGAGGACCATTACGCAAACCACGCCTTTCGCTAGCGATGTTTTTAACGATCTATAGAACAGCTTTCGGTTGTATATTTTGGTCATGGCATCTTTGATAGCCGAATCCGTTTCTTTTTTTAGAATAATAAAAGTGTTATACATTAATATCGATATTATACAAAGGGTACTGATCACCTCAATCCCTCTGCTGATATACCAAATATACATACTATATTCATCTAAGCTTAATAGCAGTACATTAGTTAATATTCCTGAGCAACACAGTAAGCCGATACTTTTCCATAAAATATTATGTGTTTTAGTTTTAATAACCAAATATAGCAGAACCATCCCCCAGGCAACAATCAGTGAATAAATGTAGCCAATATGCCAGTGAACGGTTACGTTGTCGGGTTTTAAGCTCGTAATCTCAAGGGTCATGCCCGGATTATAACTGGCCAGGCTATGCGCCAGTACAGCGATAGCCAACATGATTAAAAACGCCACCGCTATATAGCATGGTTCTCTTTCTTTAGTTTCAATTACTGTCGAAGATGCTTTATAAGATTTCAAGGATACAAATAACAAGGCAATAAAACTAAGTTGGCGAAAATAATAGAATATAGCGATATCGTTAGTTCTTTTTTCTATCGAAGTGTGATCATTAATTAAATCCTGAACGATATAAATAGTTTCCACAAAGAAAATATTATTGCTAAGAAACGCCATACCTAAGATCATAAGACACGTTAGATCTTTCCTGCATAAATACTGAAACAACATAAAAAGGAAAATAATTCCATATAAAAAGAACAAGCCTACTATGATAATCAAATATATTGTTTGCGGAACGCTCTGTATTGTTAATTTAAACTGCGTAAGACATAACCCACCAAGAATATAGCTGATTAAGCAAGTTATATAGAACGCCATCAACTTCCTGTTATTTGAATTACTGTTTTCCATAACATCCTTAGGAGTATTCTTGAGTTGGCATTTTATATAATAAAGCATAAGCATTTGCAATCTATATAGCCGTACAACTTCAGTGATATTTATTCATTTATTATTTAATGATTTTTTATCCATTTATAACATCTGGTATTAATCATCTATTATTAAGTATCTTTTTTTAAAACGCCTCACGCCATTAACAGATGTTGCACATGGCGGATACTTAGTCATTACTTTTACGCTTCTTGAGTTCAGTATCCCTCAATAATTACCTCTGTGATTTTTTCACATTAATAAATATTTTTTCCTTTATTTTAATAAGGTTAGACATCCTCTCATCAGAACAATGGGCATTGGCACAATCAAAAACTCGAATAAATACGTATTAAATCTGAAGATGCATTTATATAACAGTATCGTTTATTTATTTGATTTTCATTACGTCACAGCTAACCACACACATTACCTTTTTTTCTCAAATTCGCGGTCGTCCATTACGCCAACTTCAGTATCTCGCATTGTAAATTTTTCCATACCAATCGAAGACGTCATCATAAAACCTTGTCGTCGCTACCAACGGCTGGCATTCATTTAGGTTAGCTCTGCAGTCAATGGGTTTGACGCTCCGCGGATCGAGGTCTATAGATTGAATCATCACCATTTATTGTTCACCTTAGGAGAAGATTATGGCAAAGAATGACATGTATTTTTATGCCACGCTGGAAGAGGCTATTGATGCTGCTCGTGAAGTGTTTCTGGCAGATAACCCGGGTCTGGAGGCTGACGATGCCAGTGTTCAGCAGCTAAGCGTACAAAAATACGTGCTACAGGATGGCGACATTATGTGGCAAGCAGAATTCTTTGCCGATGAGGATGATGTCGATGGTGAATGTCTGCCAATACTAAGCGGTGAAGCGGCGCAAAGCGTTTTTGATGGTGATTATGATGAGATTGAAATTCGCCAGGAATGGCTGGAGGAAAACACCCTCCACGAATGGGATGAAGGCGAATTCCAGCTTGAGCCGCCTCTGGATACCGAAGAAGGTCAGACGGCCGCCGACGAGTGGGATGAACGATAATTACTCATAAGGCCCATGGTGGATGTCCAGAGGGAGCAGCAACGTATCAAACACCAGCGAAAAAGGCAGATCGAGGATAGTAACGTAGCGCCATGCTGAATCGCGGACATCCCATTGTACGCCTGGATAGTATTGGTTGCCGTGCCCTTGTCCTGGGATGGTCCGGCTAATAATGCTGCCGCATCCGCTCAGGAACAAGACCATTATCGCCACTGCCACTATTCGCATCTGGTACCCCATGACTCTTTTTATTAAGTATAAAAAAATACCGGCACCAGGCCGGTATTTTCACATTACAGAACGCTTATTTTTTCCTGAGCGCTAACGGATTCAGGGTCAGACCCTGATAGTAATTCACCCACGAAGAATACTTATCAGGTGAATTCCAGACGCGATAATGTAAACGCGCCATGGTCACCGGATCGCTTAACAGCACAAGGCGACGATCGCGATTCAGTTTCTCCGGCGTTTCGTTCAGCGCCTGCTCCACATGACGGTCGCGTGCAATCTCAAGAACGTTACTGGCGCGGTGGCGCGCAGTCGCCATTGCCGTCGCCAGCGCGTTAAACGACGGGTTAAACACCGCATGCATAAAGCCGTCGTCCAGCGTACGATTACGGTTCATCACCAGGTAGTTATCTGTATCCACCAACACCTGTGGCGGAGAGTACTCTTCCGGGATCAGGAACAGCTTCCAACGTTTGGTTCGTAACCCAACCGTAGAACGACTGGAAATTACGGAAACAAACGGCGAGAGGATCAGCGAGAAGACAATCGGCGCCAGCCAGAACAGAAAACGCAGATCCAGCCAGGCCATACCCACAGCCCACACCAGCCCCAGCAGTAGCTGAGAACCGTGACGCATAAACGCTTCCCCCCACGGGGTTGAATCGTCATCACGCTGCGGCGAATTCCACACCACTTCCCAACCGAGGAATGCGCTCACCACGAAAACGGTATGGAACAGCATACGCACCGGCGCCAGCAGCACAGAGAACAGAACCTCCAGCAGCAGCGACAGCGTGACGCGAATAAATCCACCGTACTCTTTCGTCCCTTTACACCAGATAAGCAAAATGCTCAGCAGCTTCGGCAGGAACAGCAGCACCATGGTGGAGGCAAACAGCGCGATCGCCAGTTCAGGACGCCACTGCGGCCAGACCGGGAATAGCTGCCGCGGTTGCAGGAAATACTGCGGCTCCGTCAACGCATGGACTACCTGCAAGGCGGTAGACAGCGCGAGGAACATGAACCACAACGGCGCTGACAGATAGGACATAACACCGGTCAGGAACACCGCGCGGTGAACCGGGTGCATCCCCTTGACCAGGAACAGACGGAAGTTCATCAGGTTACCGTGGCACCAGCGACGGTCACGCTTGAGTTCATCCAACAGGTTTGGCGGCAGCTCTTCATAAGAACCCGGCAGATCGTAAGCGATCCACACGCCCCAGCCGGCACGACGCATTAATGCCGCTTCCACGAAGTCATGGGAGAGGATCGAACCGGCAAATGAGCCTTCACCTGGTAACGGCGCCAGCGCACAGTGTTCAATAAACGGCTTCACGCGAATGATGGCGTTATGACCCCAGTAGTGCGATTCACCCAACTGCCAGAAGTGAAGTCCGGCGGTAAACAACGGGCCATAAACACGGGTCGCGAACTGCTGGCAACGCGCATACAGCGTATCCATACCGGAAGCCTTCGGCGAAGACTGGATAATCCCGGCGTTCGGATTTGCTTCCATCAGACGTACCAGACCGCTGAGACAGTCTCCGCTCATCACGGAGTCAGCGTCGAGCACTACCATATAGCTGTACTGATTCCCCCAACGGCGGCAGAAGTCATCGATGTTGCCGCTTTTGCGCTTCACACGACGACGACGACGACGGTAGAAAATCTGCCCTTCGCCCTGCACTTCAGCAATCAGTTCCATCCACGCTTTTTGTTCCGCTACGCAGATATCTGGGTTGTAGCTGTCGCTCAGGATGTAAACATCAAAATGCTCAGCGTTGCCCGTTGCTTTAACCGACTCCCACGTGGCGCGCAGCCCCGCGAATACGCGGTCAACGTCCTCGTTACAGATAGGCATAATCAGTGCGGTACGGTGTTCAGGATTCAGTGGTTCATCCCCTACCGTTGAGGCGGAGATACTGTACTTATCTCGCCCAATCAGCAGTTGCAGGAAGCCCATCAGCGCGGTCCAGAACCCCGCAGAGACCCAACAGAAAAGTACGGCAAACAAAATCAGAATGCCGGTCTGTAGCATGTAGGGCAGCAGTTGCATAAAGGACACCCACAGGTCCTGCCCCATCATGTCGACCGGATTTATGAATGCCCAACCCTGGTACGGAAGGATCGTCTTCATATACCAGGTTGCTACGACCGTTTGCGCCAGCGTTAAGATCAACAGCGTATAGCGGCGGATTGTGCCAACGGTACGCCATTTTTGCTCGCTCTCTTGTTCTTCTTTCGTCAAACGCGAAAGATAACGCGGAGTCACATCACGTCCACGCAGACGATCCCAAAAACGACCAACCGGGTTGGTACGCCAGGGATCGGGGAACATCGAAGTACGCGTTGCTTTTGGCATCGCCTGAAGCTGATCGCGTCCTTCATCGTCCTTAACCAACTGCTCTTTCGCCAGAGAATCTGGCCATGCTTGCTCAAGGCGAGCTTTCACTGAACCCTGCGGTGAATCATCTTCGCGCGAGTAAGTACGATGCTCGGCATCCAGCGCCTGATGAACGGCGCGGATGTCAGTTTTCGGCAGTGCCGCTTTTTCGATATCCGAAAGCGGCATTGCGTCAATATACTCAGTTGTCTTATTCATTGGCAGGTAACTGGTAGCTCCAGGTTTCACTCAACGTCTGATCGGCATTGACCAGAGCTGCTCGCATTTCAGTGGTTTTCTTCACGTCTTTCACCTTCACGCGCAGCATCAAACGCCAACCTTTAGTGACCGGGTTGTAACGCACGGTGTTTTCAACGATCTCGCCGTTGTCGCCAATGCTGGTTTGTGCGGTAACCGGGGTATCCTGCGGCAGCTTTTTCATGTCTGCGCCGGTAAAATCCACCACAAACGCGATAGTACCGTCTGGCTGACGAATCAGATTGGATTGTTTAACATCACCCGTAGAACGACGAGTCTGCTGTACCCAGGCATTTTCCGGCGCATGAAGCTTGTCTTCATCACGCGTGAACGTCAGGGAGTACTTGAAGTTCATCTCTTTGCCCGCTTCAGGCAGTTGATCCGGCGTCCAGTACGCGACGATATTATCGTTCGTTTCATCGTTAGTCGGAATTTCAACTAACTCAATCTTACCTTTGCCCCAGTCACCTTTTGGCGTGATCCAGGCGCTCGGACGCAGGTCGTAACGATCGTCAATATCTTCAAAACGCGAGAACTGACGACCACGCTGCAACAGACCGAAACCTTGCGGGTTTTCCATGGCAAAGCTGCTCACCGCGAGATGTTTCGGGTTGTTCAGCGGACGCCAAATCCACTCGCCGTTGCCAGCGTGGATAGACAAACCGTTAGAGTCATGCAGTTCCGGACGATAGTTCGTTGCCGGAGATGGCTGGTTTGGGCCGAACAGGAACATACTGGTTAACGGCGCCACGCCCAGCTTGCCCACTTTGTCGCGCAGGTAAACTTTGGACTGAACATCAACAACCGTGTCACGCCCCGGAATAATGACAAAGCGATACGCTCCGGTTGCGCGCGGAGAATCCAGCAAGGCGTAGATGGTTAAACGTTTGTCAGTCGGTTTCGGACGTTCGATCCAAAACTCACGGAAGCGGGGAAATTCTTCACCAGAAGGCAGAGCGGTATCGATCGCGAGACCGCGCGCAGAAAGACCGTAGACCTGGCCTGCGCCGAGAACACGGAAATAGCTGGCACCGAGCATGCTGACGATTTCATCGTTTTTATCTTTGCTGTTGATCGGATACAGCACCTTGAACCCGGCGAAACCGAGATCTTTTACCGTGTCTTTATCATGCTGAACATCGCCAAAATTAAAGTAATCCGGGCTATATTTGATTCTTTTCACCGCAGTGGCGGTAACTTCGTTGATTTTGACCGGCGTGTCGAAGTACATACCCTGGTGGTAGAACTCGAGCTTAAATGGGGTCTTGAGATTGCTCCAGTAAGCTTTATCGCGATTAAACTGGATCTGCTGATAATCCGCATATTTCATGTCGCGGAAAACGGAGGGCAAGTTACTTTTTGGCGCCTCATAGCCTTTACCGGCTAAGGATTGAGCTTGTTTTGCAACATCATCAATGCTGAACGCCCAGCTCGATGATGTGTACAGCGTTAACATGACTGCTGCACCCAACCAACGCATTTTCATCATTTGTAGTTTATGTTTCATAATTAGTAAGCACTTCCCCCTTTGTGTGCTTATATTGATCCGATCCATTTTAATGGATAATCGGGCATTCCGACAACTGAATCCCTGTATTGTTCGCGCGCTGGCTCATGCTTTAAGCAGCTTTGTCTGCTGTTTTCACTTTGCGTGCTTATCCTGGAGACAGGTTGTTGGACTTCGTGTAGGGTTGGCCTCGAATGTAACCATTATTCGTCTTAGGGATAAGACGAAAAGTCTGAGAATACGTAACTGTCTATGAGCTCTGTATCACCACCACGTGAATATTTTCTTGACTCCATCCGTGCCTGGCTAATGTTGTTAGGGATCCCCTTCCATATTTCTCTGATCTATTCCACCCATACCTGGCACGTGAACAGCGCAGAGCCGTCGTGGTGGTTGACCCTTTTTAACGATTTTATCCATGCGTTTCGCATGCAGGTCTTCTTTGTTATTTCGGGTTACTTTTCGTACATGTTATTTTTGCGCTATCCGCTAAAGCGGTGGTGGAAAGTACGTGTAGAACGCGTGGGAATCCCCATGCTGACGGCGATTCCATTGCTGACGCTGCCGCAATTTATCATGCTGCAATACGTGAAGGGCAAAGCAGACAGCTGGCATACTCTCAGCGGGTACGAAAAGTACAACACGCTGGCCTGGGAGCTTATTTCTCATCTGTGGTTTTTACTGGTTCTGGTGGTTTTAACGACCGTAAGCATGTGGGTATTTACCCAGATGAAAAATAAGACAATGCGTAGAGAAGGTGCTAACCCCTCTTCTGTGTCGATGAGCAAATTAACGCTGATTTTTATTTTATTGGGTGTCGGTTATGCCGCCGTCAGGAGGGCGATTTTCATCCTCTACCCTTCAATTCTCAGCGATGGCATGTTTAATTTTATTGTTATGCAGACGCTGTTCTATGTGCCTTTCTTTATGCTCGGCGCACTGGCGTTTATCAATCCTAATCTGAAAGCGCTGTTCACCACGCCATCGCGCGGCTGTACGATAGGCGCCGCATTGGCGTTTGTCGCCTACCTGCTCAATCAACGTTATGGCAGTGGCGACGCGTGGATGTATGAAACCGAATATGTCATCACCATGGTCATGGGACTGTGGATGGTGAACGTCGTCTTTTCACTTGGCCACCGTTTGCTGAATTTCCAGTCGGCCCGCGTAACCTATTTTGTCAACGCGTCGCTGTTTATCTATTTAGTGCACCACCCTTTGACGCTGTTTTTTGGCGCGTATATCACACCGCATATCTCATCGAATCTGCTGGGCTTTTTCTGCGGCCTGCTGTTTGTGGTGGGGATTGCGGTGATACTGTACGAAATCCATTTACGCATACCGGTGCTGAAGTTTCTCTTCTCGGGTAAACCGCTCGTTAAGCAAGATAAAAATAAAGCTGTGGCTGGCTAATTTTTCTCTCATTGTGTGGTTCAGAGCAGCCACTCAATGGGTAACACGGATGCAAGCTTCACCAGAACCCGCTTCCAGAATCCTGTGGCGGGTTCTTTTTTTAGTACCTGTTCGCTGCCGGAAGCGCGATCCACCCAATTAATTCTGCCCCAGCGGTCGAGGCGTAGTTGCCAGGCCATGTCACGCTGGCTCTGCATAAAACGTTTATGGATCACTTCAGCCAGCACTTCACTCTCAATCACAAACCCCATTTCCGTATTAAGCAGCGTTGAACGGGGATCAAAATTAAGCGAGCCGATAAATACTTTTCGGCCGTCAATACTGAAGGTTTTTGCATGCAGGCTGGACCCTGAATTACCGGTTAATCCGCGGTCGTGGACCACTGAAACGTGTTCGCGGGTAGGTTTAAGTTCGTATAATTCTACGCCGTAGCGCAGCAGTTTCTTTCGCCATCGCGCATAGCCCGCATGAACAATAGCCACATCATTCGCCGCCAGCGAATTGGTTAAAATAGCAATCTTGACGCCTTTCCTTACCATTCTCAAAAGCTGTGCTACCCCGGCGCGAGTTGGCACAAAGTAGGCGGAAATAATATCAATTCGCTCGCCAGGCGACCCCATCACATCAAACAAACGCTGTGGTAATAACGAATGGCGCGGCGCTTTCCCTTCACCTTTGGCAGGATCATCACTCAGCAAACGCGTTTTCGCCCAAATCAGCGGCAGCGACTGTTGATCAAGACTGGTCATAAACTGGCTGGTCTCCAGCTTGTGCAGATAGCGGCGAGTAATATCATCGTTATACCAGGATTCAGGCAGTTCGATACGCTGCAAGGAATCTGACTCCGACATCTCAAGTACGTTTTGTAACGTTGAAACAGAACGGCAGTGCCAGTAACGCTCAAAATCATCCGCAACATCTTTGACAACTGGCCCAATAGCCATGACGTCCAGATCGGAAAACAGCGGTTGCTCACCCGCCCCAAAATAGGCATCACCAATATTACGCCCGCCCACGATGGTCACCACACCGTCAGCGGTATAACTTTTATTGTGCATACGCCGATTAAGCCGGGCAAAATCGGTCAAATAGCCGAGGGCGCGCAGGATACGAAAGGAAAAGGGATTAAACAGACGAACTTGTATATTAGGATGGCTGTCCAGTAGCCGCAGCGTGTCATCAAGACCCGGCGTGTTGTTGTCATCCAACAGCAAGCGGACCTTCACTCCACGTTTCGCCGCAGCCAACAGGACAGAAAACAACAATAGCCCGGACATATCGTTCTCCCAGATGTAGTACTGCACATCCAGTGTACGTTCCGCCATTTCTGTTAGCCGATAACGAGCAGCAAAGGCATCCAGGCTGTCATCCAACGTAAGAATGCCACAGTCTCCAGAGTGGTTAGCGCAAAGTGGCGTGATAGCCCGCTCAAGTCGTGTCATATCAGTCGTTATTGTCACCTTGCTGGGCAAGTAGTCTCTTGTAGAGTTGAGCGTTTTCTTCGTCAAAACAAACAAAGTATATTTGATCAGGAAGCGTACGACGGGTAATAAATTTCAACACCGTGTTTACCGCTATTTCTGCCGCTGCTGCGCGGGGATATCCGTAGGCTCCGGTACTGATTGCCGGAAATGCAATGGATTGATACCCATTGGCCAGGGCCAGTTGCAGCGTATTCAGATAGGCCTCTTCGAGACGTTCAGCCTCATGATGCTCTCCACCTTGCCAGACGGGTCCTACGGTATGAATAACCGCTTTTGCAGGAAGTGCCCCCGCCAGCGTGATAACGGCATGCCCGGTCGGGCATTGTCCCTGTTGCTGAATAACCTGTTTACAGGCCTCCAACAATGCAGGTCCGGCAGCGCGGTGGATCGCGCCATCAACACCACCGCCTCCCAGTAGCGTTGAATTCGCCGCGTTGACAATCACATCAACTGCGATCGTCGTAATATCGCCGTGTAACACATGCACGCGAGATTGCATAAATTCCCCCTGACAAAACACGATTCGTTAAGTGTACAGCAGGGTTTTCCTTGAAATCTCACTTTTTAACCACAAGTTTGCATGTCTAAGCCAGAATGGTTCATTTATATTCAATGTTCAGAATCGCCATGTTTTTCTGTTCATTGAGGTAATGCATTTTCACAGTGGCAATTTGCTGCACATTCTGAGGGGCTGTCGTGACCTGTTGATGATTGTAGAGGGTATTACGGGTAGAGCCATTACGTATACAAGACAATTCGATCTGTTGTTGTCGAGTGCTAACGTCGCAGGGCGCTTCAACTATTGCACCGCGAAAATGAATAACCCCGCCAGACGAGATTTGCTGTGCCACTGCGGGGAGAGTAAAAAAAGATAACGTACAAAAACTGGCGCTAAAAATACGTTTAAAAAATGTACACATAAGGGTTCCTCAATGATTAGTCATCCTTGAGGGATCTGAATGATCCTTCACCGCTGCGAGCTACGATCAAATAAAACGTTGTACGTTTCTATATTCATAGAACAGCACCGCATTCCCAGCCACACCCTTAATGCAAATACGGCAAAAATTATGGCTGACTGGTTGAGTCAGGCCATTGTTGTGACAGATGCAGAGACTGCCCATCCGAAACGGTAACGATAATTTTGACCGAATCCCCAGGTGAAATATTAAAGCTCAGTTTGGTTAGTTCAATCGGCCGATTAGCGGGGACCGAAAGGCTTGTTTTCTGCTGCGATTGGCTTTGTCCCCCCTCCCCCTTACGAACGGCAAGAACTTGTACCTCACATACGCAAGGTTGAGTTAACGTCACCTGTGGAATAATGGTGTACATATCGCCTTGCTGGGTCGTATTGAATGTTATTTGATTTGCCAGCGCGGCAATGAGTAATAACGTATGCATCATATTCTCCCGAAAAAAAACAGGGCTCACGCCCTGTTTATTATCAGTCAGAAAACTGAATTAGTGTTGGTTAGCTGTGGCGTTGTTGCCAAAGCCAACTTGACGAATCAGCACATTGGAATCAGAAGCGGTCTGATTAACCAACGCACCGTTACGGCCACCGAACTGGGTCACGCTAATATCAGCATTTTTTGCATTCCACTGATCGATAGTGGCGCTGTTCTGGAAGCCGGTCTGTTTCAGGTTAATGGTACTGTCATCAGCACCTTGACCTACAACAGCCCCGTTTCCACGCCCGTGTTGTGTGATGGTGACATCTGATTTACGCGCATCACTTTGCAGAGCATTCGCTACGTTGCCTGTCCCATATTGGTAGATGCTCATTGAAGAATCAGGGCCATAGTTATTACCGCCGCCATGATGATTGCCGCCCCATTGCGGAACAACACCAGCCAGAGCACTGCCAGAAACTACGATTGCTGCGAATGCTGCCACTTTTAAAAGTTTCATGGTAAACCCCCATCGGATTGATTTAAAAGTCGTTAATGGATTAGCGTTGAGTTACGCGAATTGCCATATGCGACTGTCTCTGCACCACAACTGCTGTTTTTTGTGTACCATACTGGGTAATATTTGCTTTATTACCAGAGCCTTTCTGGATAATTACCGCTGTATTACCATAAGAACCTTGTTTAATACTCGCGTCATTGGAACTACCCACCTGATCAATATATGCAAAGTTATATGATCCCGTCTGGTCCGTTTTCGCCCGGTTACCAGAACCTTCTTGCGAAATGACCGACAGTAGCTTCGAGCCGCCCTGACGAATATTTGCACTGTTCGCAGTGCCGACCTGACCAATAATGGCTGCCTGATTAAATGAAGACTTACTTAATTCATTTACCGCAAAGTTATATTCTGAATTAGCTAAATCATAACTTGCTGCGGATGCAATCCCAGGCACACCCAGTATTGTAAACATCATAAATAACAACTTGTTTTTCATGTTGTCACCCTGGACCTGGTCGTACATGAAGTTAAATTAGTTACCACTCAAATTGTTGTTAACATGACTTACATTTGTTAACGCCACGTTACGATGAAGAGTATGTCCGCTGAAACATTTTAAATAACTCACCCGCCAGTGGTATTTTTATATTTGGATTCACCCCAAAGTATTAATTAACAACAAACAATACCGTTACCACCTTGAACTTAATTTCTTTTAAAGCCTTAAAAGTGAATTTCTATGCAGTGGCAGAAAAAGCGCATCCCCCTCCATTTCCGGGCTTCGTAGCATAGTGCTGCGATAGACATCGATACAAGTCGTGACAAGCGTCATTTTTTTCAATCTAAAATTGTCCAACTTAAATTCAGGCGAGACAACCTGAATTCATCAGGAATTCAAAGCCGAAAAATTTTAATTTTTTTATTTTAAATCAATGGGATATTATAATTTGTATGATTTTTTAAATCTATGCAATAAACCTAAAATGTACAACTTTACTATCAAATCTAAACTCAATTAAAACCCCAAAATCACATTTTAATATATAAATTTACATTATGTAACATGTTTAACACTTGCTTTAAGATTTGTAATAGCTAGATTGAAAACAGTTGAAGTCCATTTATTTTGATATTTTCACCCCGTTGGGTCGATATTTTATTTCTACACAGCAGTGCAACATCTGTCAGTACTTCTGGTGCCTCTATTTTAGGGAAGGTGCGAATAAGCAGGTCATTTCTT
>NZ_SZXM01000019.1:0-130392 GCF_005281355.1 Citrobacter sp. wls615
CAAAACATCTTAAGTGAACGGTGTTAGCCAGACGGCGGCTATTGTGCGGTTATCGTGCCGCGCGTTGCAAAATGACGGCTGACGGCTGGCGTTGCAGATAACGCATCCGCAGCATCATTAAGACGGCCGCAGAGGTCAGACCGATAATAAAGCCCATCCAGAAACCCGCAGGTCCCATCCTGTCGACCACCAGATCGGTGAGCGCCAGAATATAGCCGCTTGGCAGACCCAGCACCCAGTAGGCTGTAAAGGTGATAAAGAAGATAGAGCGCGTGTCTTTGTAACCGCGCAGAACACCGCTGCCAATAACCTGGATAGAGTCCGATATTTGATACACCGCGGCCAGTAACATGAGCTGCGCCGCCAGAGCGACCACTTCCGGGTTATCGTTGTAGAGCAGGGCAATGTGCTCACGGAAGGTCACGGTGAAAACCGCCGTCACAACCGCCATGCAGACACCAACGCCCAGACCGGTTCGGGCCGCCGTTTGCGCCTCCAGCGTGGAACCCTGACCCAAACGATAACCGACACGAATAGTGACAGCGGCCGCCAGCGACATCGGCAGAACGAACATTAACGAACTAAAGTTCAGCGCGATTTGGTGCCCGGCCACATCGACGATCCCCAGCGGGGAAACCAGCAGCGCAACCACAGCAAACAGCGTCACTTCGAAAAATAACGCCAGCGCGATGGGTAAACCCAGCTGCACGAGACGCTTCATCACCGCAGTGTCTGGCTTCTGGAAGCCTCGCTCATTACGGATATCACGCATTGAACGCGCGTGTTTGACGTAAGACAGCATGGCGGCAAACATTACCCAGTAAACCGCTGCCGTGGCCACGCCACAGCCCACGCCGCCAAGTTCCGGCATACCTAAATGTCCATAGATGAAAACATAGTTAACCGGAATGTTCACCAGCAGGCCGATAAACCCCATCACCATTGCCGGTTTAGTCTTGGCCAGCCCTTCGCACTGGTTACGGGCTACCTGGAAAAATAAATACCCCGGCGCACCCCATAGCAATGCGCGCAGATAACCGACGGCTTTATCGGCCAGCGCCGGGTCGATGTTGTGCATGGAGCGGATAATGTATCCCGCATTCCACAGCACGACCATAATCAAAACGGAGACGCTACCAGCCAGCCAGAATCCCTGGCGTACCTGATGGGCGATACGATCGCGGCGGCCAGAACCATTGAGTTGGGCAATGACCGGCGTCAACGCCAGCAGGAGTCCGTGACCAAACAGAATAGCCGGCAGCCAGATGGACGTACCAATGGCAACGGCCGCCATATCCGTCGCGCTGTATCCGCCCGCCATGACGGTATCGACGAATCCCATTGCGGTTTGAGCGATTTGCGCAAGAATCACCGGAATTGCCAGAGCTAATAACTGACGCGCTTCACTTACATACTTTTGCACGTGTACACCACTATATTGTTGTTATTTGAGAGACTAAAAAAGCCGCCTTATATGGCAGCAAGGAGAAAAAGCTGGGGAAATTTCAGTCTATTGTAGCGAGGAATACGTAATTCTCCAGTGAAAAAACAGGCAGCGGTGGCGCACTGCTGGCAACCTGAATTTCCACCTGCTATTGTGCTGGGCAGAGATGTCTTAATTGAGTTCAGGAGTGAGAAGTATGTTTACGGGTATTGTGCAGGGCACCGCAAAATTGGTGTCCATTGATGAAAAACCAAATTTTCGTACGCATGTCGTGGAGTTGCCTGAATATATGCTGGATGCGCTGGAGACCGGCGCATCGGTTGCCCACAATGGCTGTTGCCTGACGGTAACCGAAATCAACGGTAACCACATAAGCTTCGATCTGATGAAAGAGACGCTGCGTATCACCAACCTGGGCGACCTGAAGGTCGGGGATATGGTTAACGTTGAGCGTGCGGCAAAATTCAGCGATGAGATTGGCGGGCATTTAATGTCGGGCCATATTATGACCACCGCCGAGGTGTCTAAAATTTTGACTTCGGAAAATAACCGGCAGGTATGGTTTAAAGTTCAGGACCCATCGCTGATGAAATATATCCTGTACAAGGGATTTATCGGCATTGACGGCATCAGCCTGACGGTCGGCGAAGTCACGCCAACGCGCTTTTGCGTGCATTTGATCCCGGAAACGTTGGAGCGTACGACGCTGGGTAAGAAAAAGCTGGGTGCGCGGGTTAATATCGAAATCGATCCGCAAACGCAGGCGGTTGTTGATACCGTTGAACGTGTACTGGCTGCGCGCGAAAGCGCCATCAGTAACGTAGCGGGCGAGGTCTGAATCCGGTCAGAAACAAAACGCCCCCGTCAGCACGGGGGCGGTAGACGGTAGACATTAGCGGGGGACGCGCAGGCCGTGCTCAACACCGCGGGAGAAAACCACCTGCCAAAGCTGGATATCGCGAGCACGAAACGCACCGGCGCAGGCGTTCAGGTAATAGCTGAACATCCGTTTAAAACGCTCGGTATAGTTATCGGCGATTTCAGGCCAGGAACGCATGAAGCGCTCGTGCCATGCCATCAGTGTGGTGTCGTAATCTGCGCCAAAATTATGCCAGTCTTCCATCACAAAATGCGGCTCGCTGGCGTTGGCAATCTGGCGAATTGACGGTAAACAGCCGTTCGGGAAGATGTATTTATTAATCCACGGATCAACATTATTGTCGGTTTTATTCGAACCGATGCTGTGCAGCAAAAAGAGACCGTCCGGTTTTAAATTATGATCGACAACGTCGAAATAGGTTTTGTAGTTTTTCGGACCAACATGCTCAAACATGCCGACGGAGACAATACGATCAAATTTATCGTTCAGGTCGCGGTAATCTTGCAGCAAAATGGTGACATCCAGTCCCGCGCAACGCGCTTGCGCCATTTTCTGCTGTTCTGCGGAGATGGTCACACCTACCACGCTCACACCGTATTGCGATGCCATAAAATAGGACAAGCCACCCCAGCCACAACCAATATCAAGCACTCGCATACCCGGCTTCAACTGCAATTTTTCGGCAATCATTTTTAACTTCGCCTGTTGGGCAGATTCCAGGGTATCGGCATCTTTCCAGTAGGCGCAGGAATACTGCATGTAGGGATCAAGCATGCGGGTAAACAGGTCGTTGCCCAGATCGTAATGTTCTTTGCCGACAACCCATGCGCGTTTTTTGGTCTGTAAATTGAACAGCCGTGCCGTGGCGATACGTAAGGTATCTTTGAAGTGGCGGGGGAGTTGATTTTCAAGCCCGGCGCGCAACACTTTGGTGAAAAATATGTCCAGCCGATCGCACTCCCACCAGCCGTCCATATAACTCTCACCCAAACCCAACGATCCTTCCTGCAGTACGCGTTTGAAAAAATCGGGGTTTTTGACGCGAATATCCGCCGCTGCCGAACCATTAATGGTAATACCTGCACGGCTCAATAATTCATTGGTGATGCGGTACCAGTCATCATCCGGTACGCTGACGTCTTCTATACACGATGAACTCATAGCTTCTCCATCACTGGTCGGTGATCAGAACCTTAAAACAGCGTAGACGCTTTTTTGGGCTTTGTGAGAAATCTCACGGAATTAATCCGCGAATCTTTAATCCGACGTAGAACAGAGGAAGGGAGAACCCCTTACCGAAAAGGCCATCCGTGGAAAAACGGGAACGTTCTTGTCCCCGTTAATACCTAAAAATTATCGTTTTTGTAACAACTGGAAATCAGTATAAGCCTGATTTTTTGACGATTCAATAGAAAATTGTTAGCGGGCTAACTATGTGCCCGCGACAATTATTAGTGAGACTCACTATGGGCAATTTGCCCCCGGTCCTCTGTTTGTGAGGCGTTATCGCTCTGCGATTGCATTTTGTAACCCATGCCTGCCAGCAGCACAGTAGTCAGCATCACGCTGGTGGTGGTGAGCAGCGGGGTGGCGATCAACCATGACACCACAAGGCTTGCCAGGAAGCATAAACCCAGTTGCAGCGTATTTTGCAATGCAGCTGCGCGTCCTGTGGCCTGTGGGAAAGGACGTAACGCCTGTGCGACGACGATAGGGTAGATTGCGCCGTTCGCGATCGCCATTACGCAGAATGGGATCAGAATTTCAGCCAGGGCAACATGATGAATAAAGCCGGTAGCCCAGGTGGCTACAACGCTAATGGCATAAAGTATCAGTAACCATGGCAGCAGCTGGCGGCCTTGCCATTTTTGCAGCGCCGCACGGCAGCCGTAACCACCAATTAAGAAAGCGATAGTTTGTGGAACATAGCTCAGGCCAATCACTGCCGGGCTGTAGCCCATTTCGCTAAGAATGAACGGCGACCCTGTCAGCCATGCGAAAAAGCTTGCGGAACAGGCGGCATAAATGAGTACGTTTCCACGGTATGCTTTCGAGCGCAACAGTGTGGCGAAAGTCAGTTTATCCTGGCTGTCGTCGCGTGCTTTAACCGTTGGTTTTAAACGCAGGGCCGGAAGCATCAGAATCAGTGTAATAGCAAACAAGGTCGCGAAAATGGCCTGCCAGGAGAAATGGACCAGAATCCAGCTACCTAATAACGGCGCGAGAGCCGGAGATAACCCGACCAGCGGCATAATGGTGGCAAAGATGCGGTTTACTTTTTGTGATGGGTAGTAGTCGGTGACCAGCGCCTGCCAGATAACCGACGCGGCACAGACGCCAACAGCCTGAATAAAGCGCAATACCAACAAGCCTGTGGCGTTTTCAACCCACAGCATACCCAGACTACCCAGCGCAAAGATAGATAAACCCAGCAGTAAAATCGGTTTACGGCCATAGTGGTCTGAGAGCGGTCCCCACAGAAGTTGCGCGACGGCGAAACCCGCTAAAAACAAACTTAGGCTGGCGCTGACGGCAGAGGCAGGTGTTTGCAGATCGGACTGAATCGTGGCAAAGGCGGGCAGATACATATCCGTCGCCAGAAAGCCAAGCACGCTAAGACCCGCCAACCAGACTAAAAAACCTTTCCCAGGTTGCATCATCATTTCTCTTTTTTTAGCAGTAGAACAATGCCGCTGAGTGTAGTGAGTGTAATTCTCGCTGTGAAACGCTAATATTTGCTTACTGATTTCAAATTTTTTGCAGGCAGAATATGTGGTCGGAATATTCACTTGAAGTGGTTGATGCGGTTGCGCGTAACGGCAGTTTTAGTTCAGCCGCGCAGGAGCTGCACCGCGTACCTTCGGCGGTAAGCTACACCGTGCGCCAACTGGAGGAGTGGCTGGCTGTACCGCTTTTTGAGCGACGCCATCGCGATGTGGAATTAACGCCTGCTGGTGCGTGGTTTTTAAAAGAAGGGCGCTCTGTTATCAAAAAAATGCAGATCACTCGTCAGCAATGTCAACAAATCGCCAACGGCTGGCGAGGACAACTGGCAATCGCGGTAGATAACATTGTCCGTCCCGAACGTACCCGACAGATGATTGTAGATTTCTATCGCCACTTTGACGATGTGGAACTGCTGGTTTTTCAGGAAGTGTTTAATGGCGTCTGGGATGCGCTTTCCGATGGGCGTGTAGAGCTGGCTATTGGCGCCACACAGGCCATCCCGGTAGGGGGGCGCTATACCTTCCGCGACATGGGCATGCTGAGCTGGAGCTGCGTGGTGGCCAGCCATCATCCGCTGGCGTCAATGTCGGGGCCGCTAAGCGATGATACGTTGCGCAACTGGCCGTCGCTGGTGCGCGAAGATACCTCACGTACATTGCCGAAGCGTATTACCTGGTTACTGGATAACCAAAAGCGCGTTGTGGTTCCTGACTGGGAATCTTCCGCGACCTGTTTATCTGCGGGATTGTGTGTGGGCATGGTACCAACACATTTTGCCAAGCCGTGGATTGATAGCGGTAAATGGGTCTCGCTGCAGTTGGAGAATCCCTTTCCTGATGCCGCGTGTTGTCTGACATGGCAACAGAACGATACCTCGCCAGCACTGAGTTGGTTGCTGGATTATTTGGGGGATAGCGAAACGCTGAATAAAGAATGGCTGCGGGAGCCAGATGAGGCCCCCGCACAACAGGCTTAACGACGATAATCGCGGAATGGACCGTCAGCAACGGAGCGGCGCTCTACCAGACGCGGATGAACCTCGATCGACTGCGACTCTTCGCGTTTATTCACGATACGGTCTAACAGCATGTTGAAGGCCGTTTCACCCAGTGAGTCCTTAGGCTGATGAATGGTCGTCAGTGCCGGCGTGAAGAAGCGGGCGTTGCGCACGTTATCATAACCGATGAGCGAGACATCCTGTGGTACGCGCAGTCCCATCTCGTCAGCAGCGCAAAGCGCGCCCATCGCCATGATATCGCCACCGCAGAAGACGGCGGTCGGACGATGCGACTGTGAAAGAATTTGCTGCATGGCGCGATAACCGGATTCAGGTTCAAAATCGCCCTGTACAATCCAGTTTTCGGGAACCTTAATCAGCGCTTCTTCCATCGCTTTCATAAAGCCAGCCAGACGACCAGCCCCGGTGTTCCGCTCCATAGGGCCCGGGATCGCGCCAATTTCGCGATGGCCGCGTTCTATCAGATACCGACCCGCCATGTAACCGCCCTCGAAAGCGTTATCAATGACCGTATCGGTAAAATCAGCTTTAGCTTCGCCCCAGTCCATCACAACCATCGGAATATGGCGATACTCTTCGAGCATCGAAAGCAGAGATTCCGGATACTCAGAACACATCACCAGCAGACCATCAACGCGCTTTTGCGCCATCATCGACAGATAGGCCTGCTGTTTTTCAAGACTGTTCCATGCGTTACCCAGAATCAGGGTATAGCCTTTCTGGAAACAGTTTTTCTCAACGGCTTCGATAATTTCGGCGAAATAGGCCGCTTCACTGCTGGTCGCCAGCAAGCCGATAGACTTGGTGTGATTCACCTTCAGGCTGCGCGCTACTGCGCTTGGAGAATAGTGCAGCTCTTTGATCGCAGCCCAAACCGCATTACGCGTTTCTTCCGCGACAAAGCGCGTCTTGTTAATTACGTGTGATACGGTTGTAGTGGAAACGTTTGCTCGCTTCGCTACATCTTTAATTGTTGCCATTACATCTCACTCCAGACCATATCCTAAGCTCCTGAGAATACTCCAGGTAAACGTTTGCCTTCACACACCCTTAACGCAACGTAGGGGTTGCGGCACGCCGGGAAAACGACACGGAACGTCAGGAAGGGGTCAATGGCCGGTACGCTAATCAAGTAAGCGTGGAATTTTGTCTGATCTTAACGAAAAGGGGAAGAGTTAAAAGCAGTTATCAATATAAATCGTGAGAGATTTTTGCTTTCAAGTGTGTAAAAATGCGCAATATCACTTTTTGTGTGGGAATAAAAAGGAGAAAACTTGATGAGCACCGATCTGAAATTTTCGTTAGTGACTACCATTATTGTTCTGGGTTTGATCGTCGCGGGTGGCCTGACCGCAGCGCTGCATTGATTTCCCCGAGGGAGTTAGCTCTCCCTCATCCTCTCCGCATCTGTTTCCCCTCTATTGTTTGCGAATAAGCAAAAGTCTTTTGCAATTTTGTTAACTTTATTAATTTTGCGATCAATGTCATGCTTTTGACTCTTATTTTATGTCGCGCCATGGCTCGACGTTACGGAGTCGATATATGAAAATCAATTATCCCTTACTGGCGCTGGCGATCGGCGCGTTTGGCATTGGCACCACCGAATTTTCGCCAATGGGATTATTGCCCGTGATTGCCAAAGGGGTGGATGTCTCGATTCCCGCGGCTGGGATGCTGATCAGCGCGTATGCGGTTGGCGTTATGGTGGGGGCTCCGCTGATGACCCTGCTGCTGTCCCATCGCGCGCGACGTAATGCGTTGATATTCCTGATGGCGATTTTTACGCTGGGCAACGTGCTTTCAGCTATTTCACCGGATTACACCACGCTGATGCTGTCGCGTATTTTGACCAGTCTTAACCACGGGGCATTTTTTGGTCTCGGCTCTGTGGTCGCCGCAAGCGTGGTACCTAAACATAAGCAGGCCAGCGCCGTGGCAACCATGTTCATGGGGTTAACGATTGCCAATATTGGCGGCGTTCCCGCGGCGACGTGGCTTGGTGAAACTATCGGCTGGCGGATGTCGTTTATGGCGACGGCGGGTCTGGGCGTCATCGCTATGGTCAGCCTGTTTTTCTCATTACCAAAAGGTGGGGCAGGAGCGCGCCCCGATGTCCGCAGCGAACTGGCGGTACTTATGCGCCCACAGGTGCTGTCGGCTCTGCTGACCACCGTGCTGGGCGCCGGCGCGATGTTCACGCTTTATACTTACATTTCGCCAGTGCTGCACAGCATTACCCATGCCACACCGGCGTTTGTGACCGGAATGCTGGTATTAATTGGCGTCGGTTTCTCGATCGGTAACTATCTTGGCGGCAAACTGGCGGATCGTTCTGTCAACGGTACGCTTAAAGGCTTTTTGCTGTTGTTGATGGTTATTATGCTGGCTATTCCCTTCCTGGCGCGTAATGAACTGGGGGCGGCGGTCAGTATGGTAGTCTGGGGCGCGGCGACGTTTGCGGTGGTTCCGCCGTTGCAGATGCGGGTGATGCGCGTTGCCAGCGAAGCGCCAGGGTTATCATCGTCAGTCAACATTGGCGCGTTTAACCTGGGGAATGCGTTAGGTGCGGCAGCCGGTGGGGCGGTGATTTCCGGTGGCCTGGGCTACAGTTTTGTGCCGGTGATGGGAGCGATTGTGGCGGGGCTTGCGTTATTGCTGGTCTTTATCTCGGCAAGAAGACAACCTGAAGAACTCTGCACGGCCTCCAGCTAACACTAAAACGCAGAAGGGGATCCCTTCTGCGTTATCATTTTATGCTGCGAAGTTCTTCGCAACAAATTCCCAGTTCACCAGCGCCCAGAAGTGTTCCAGGTAGCCAGGACGGGCATTGCGATAATCGATGTAGTAGGCGTGTTCCCATACGTCAACGGTCATCAGCGGCGTCGCGTCGGTCGTCAGCGGAGTACCAGCGTTGGAAGTGGAAACGATAGCCAGTTTGCCATCCGTTCCTTTAACCAGCCAGGTCCAGCCAGAACCGAAGTTTTTGATCGCGGCATCGGTGAATTGCGCTTTGAAATCCGCAAAGCTGCCAAAGGAGGCGGCAATTGCATCGGCCAGTTTACCGGTCGGTTCGCCACCTGCGTTCGGCGCCAGGCAGTTCCAGTAGAACGTGTGGTTCCATACCTGTGCAGCATTATTGAATACACCGCCTTCAGAGCTACGCACGATCTCTTCCAGTGATTTACCTTCAAACGCCGTGCCTTTGATCAGGTTGTTCAGATTGGTCACGTAGGTTTGATGGTGTTTGCCATAGTGGTATTCCAGCGTTTCGGCAGAAATGTGCGGTGCCAGAGCATCTTTGGCATACGGTAATGCAGGTAATTCAAACGACATTGCTTCTCTCCTTATTATTTATATTGAGTACACACAATAGCCTCATTGTGAGTAAGGATAGGGTAGCAAATTGAAAGGTTATGCAAAAGAAGAACTTACCCTACAGCATGTTCTGTAGGGTAAGTTTTTAGCGAATTGTTTTCGGTGTCATTACCCGGCGAGCGCCCACATAGTGGCGCTGCCAGTAATCTTCGCTCAGAGAAGTGATTTGAATTTCCTGACCGCTGCGTGGTGACTGAATAAATTTACCGTTACCAACGTAAACACCAACGTGATCGGCTGTGCCGCGACCTTGCGTGCGGAAGAAGACCAAATCACCGTTTTTCAGCTCGCCACGTTCAATCGGCGCGGCGTCGCGCAGGTGGTACATTTCATTCGCCGTACGCGGAATGCGGAATTTAACCAGATCTTTATAGGCGTAATAGACCAGACCGCTGCAATCAAAGCCGGTTCTTGGCGAAGATCCGCCCCAACGGTAAGGTTTGCCGATTTGGTTCATCAGGGTGGACATCGCGGTTTTAGTCGCTTTCTGCACTTTGACTTTATGTGCCTCAGCAAGCGTGGTCGGTGCGGCGGTTTTCACCTTCACGCAGCGCGGTTTATGACCTTTGCGCGGCGTACATTTTTCAGTCCAGGTAACGGCAGCGGTTTGTGCTGCGGCAGTTTTACTGCGACGGTTGGCAGTTTTTGTCGATTTTGCCGGAGTGGCTGTGCGTTTTTTAGAAGAGGAGGCTGTTTTGCTACTGGTTTTGCTGGTGGTCTTTGTCGCCGATTTCTTGTTGGTCTTTGCTGTTTTTTGGCTGGTTGTTGCGCTTTTCTTTTTATCTACCGTCTTGACGGTGTGGGAACTGGTAGGTGTCGTCCTGGCCTGCTTGGAAGCATGCGCCATAGGCGTAAAAGGCAGTGTAGTAAAAAGTAAAGCACAGAGCGTGATCGAGATTCGGTTTATCCGCGCCACTGAGCAGTCCTCTGGTAAGGCAGGTCTATCATACCTGCGTGTGATTTTCAAAACTTGATGATTCTAATCTATCGAAACGGGGAAAGTTAATAGCTTTTTTTGTTTAACCCTGCGTTTCGTTACCGACCGCAAAAAAAAACAGCAACTCAACGTATGATTGGTGAACAAATAATCAAGGCCGTACACTTTGAGTGGGTAAGTAAGATTATGAATGCAACTTTTAACGGCAAACGATAAAATAATAACGCGTAATGAAAATGTTATTTTCCGTTGCCTGCCTGACCCGCTACAATGTCAGACTACTGCCGTAAAAGAAGTTTAAGGAAGCAAGATAATGAGCACCACTATCGAAAAAATCCAGCGCCAGATCGCTGAAAACCCAATTCTCCTGTACATGAAGGGTTCTCCTAAACTGCCAAGCTGCGGTTTCTCCGCTCAGGCCGTACAGGCGCTGTCCGCCTGTGGTGAACGCTTTGCTTATGTTGATATTCTGCAGAACCCGGATATTCGTGCCGAGCTGCCGAAATACGCAAACTGGCCGACCTTCCCGCAGCTGTGGGTTGATGGTGAGCTGGTTGGCGGCTGTGACATTCTCATTGAAATGTACCAGCGCGGTGAGTTGCAGCAGCTGATTAAAGAAACAGCGGCGAAGTATAAAACCGAAGAGCCGGACGCTGAGTAATATCAGCTGAAGTAAAAAAGCGACCTGTGAGGGTCGCTTTTTTTATCGGTCCGTTATGCGTCTTCCGGTACGGGGAGAGGCCAGCCGCCGAGGCGTTTCCAGCGGTTAACGATTTCACAAAACAGCACGGCCGTACGTTCGGTGTCATACAGCGCCGAGTGCGCCTGAGTGCCATCAAATTCCATTCCTGCCGCCAGGCATGCTTTTGATAACACAGTTTGCCCCAGCGACAGACCGCTTAATGCCGCAGTATCAAAGGTAACGAACGGGTGAAACGGGTTACGTTTCAGTGAGGCGCGTTCTGCAGCGGCCATCATAAAACTGTGGTCGAATGTGGCGTTATGCGCCACCATAATTGCCCGATTGCAGCCGCTGTCTTTAATGCCTTTACGTACCATTTTAAAGATGGCATGCAGAGCGTCGTATTCGCTGACCGCGCCACGTAAAGGATTGTTAGGGTCAATACCGTTAAAGGCGAGCGCTTCAGGCTGCAAATTTGCCCCTTCAAACGGCTCTACGTGGAAATGTAACGTCGTGTCCGGCATCAGCCAGCCTTGTTCATCCATTTTCAATGTGATGGCTGCGATCTCAAGCAGCGCATCGGTTTTGGCATTAAACCCTGCGGTTTCGACATCAATGACGACAGGGTAAAAACCACGAAAACGGTCACACAGACCGGAAAGTTGAGCGTTATCGGACATCTGGGTCTCTTAATACGGGAAAATTGCAGCGCGTATTATGGCAAAATGATGAGTATAAAACTACGGGCACAGACGATCTGCGCCCGAGGGGAGGTTAGTCGCCCAGGCCGCGCCCGGCGTCTTTCTCTTCAATCAGTTCAATTTTGTAGCCGTCAGGATCTTCAACAAACGCAATCACCGTAGTGCCACCTTTTACCGGGCCAGCTTCACGCGTCACGTTACCACCGTTCTGACGAATACGTTCACAGGCTTCAGCCGCGTTGTCTACGCTCAGGGCAATATGACCGTAGGCGGTGCCCAGCTCATATTTTTCAACGCCCCA
This sequence comes from Citrobacter sp. wls615, assembly GCF_005281355.1. Classification (NCBI taxonomy): domain Bacteria; kingdom Pseudomonadati; phylum Pseudomonadota; class Gammaproteobacteria; order Enterobacterales; family Enterobacteriaceae; genus Citrobacter; species Citrobacter sp. wls615. The sequence continues at coordinate 12,066 of NZ_SZXM01000019.1, forward strand.
GTTATAGGTCAGCTCGATCACCGCTTCACTGGTTTCAGGACCGTAGCCAACAAAGGCCAGAGAGTACTTGTATTCAGGGTTTTCGCTGGTACGCAGCAGTTTCATGCCCAGCACGTTGGTATAAAACTCGATGGAACGCTGCAGGTCACCCACGCGCAGCATGGTATGAAGTAAACGCATCTTTTTCCCCTTCGAAAATGGCTAATACATTCAAAATGTTGTTTTAGTATAGCGGCGTTGTTACGCCGCTATCAATGGCAGAACGGAGATTGTGACGTTAGAGGGTCGGGTAATCGGTGTAACCTTCCGCGCCGCCGCCGTAGAAACTTTCGGCACGCTGTGGGTTCAGTTCCGCTTTATGTTGCAGACGTGCCACCAGATCCGGGTTTGCGATATAAGCGCGACCAAAAGCAACGGCGTCGATCAGACCTTTCTCGATCAGCGTTTCGGCTTTTTCAGGCGTGTAAGCGCCCGCGCCAATGATCGGACCGTGGAAACGTGCACGCACTTTCTCGCGGAACGCGTCGGAATACGGCTCACCACCGGCCCAGTCTGGCTCAGACATATGCAGATAAGCGATGCCACGCTTACCCAATTGCTCGATCAGATACAGTGCGTCGGCTTCTTCATTCGGACCGTTGTCGACGTTCTGGAAAGAGCCAATCGGAGAGACGCGAATACCAATGCGATCGGCACCCCATTCTTTAATACCGGCATCGACAACTTCCAGTACCAGACGCGCACGATTCTCGACGCTACCGCCGTATTGATCGGTACGCTGGTTAGAGGTTGGCGACAGGAACTGGTGCAGCAGGTAGCCATGGGCGGAGTGCAGTTCTACCATGTCGAAACCCGCTTCACGCGCGTTAGCAATTGCCTGACGGAAATCATTAACAATACCCGGAATTTCTTCCGTTTCGAGTGCACGCGGCATAGAAGTATCGGCACGCGTCGCCAGACCGTTTTCATCGCGCAGTGATGTGCGAGTACCGGCGCTAATCGCGGAAGGTGCTACAGGGGCCTGGCCGTTTGGCTGCAGACTGGCGTGGGAGATGCGCCCGGTGTGCCACAGCTGGACAGCAATATGACCTTGCTCAGCATGGACGGCTGCAGTGATTTTCTTCCATGCGGCAATCTGCGCTTCGCTGTGTAGCCCCGGCGCTCCGGCATAACCTTTCGCCTGGGCGGAAATCTGCGTCGCTTCACTGATGATGAGTCCCGCGCTGGCGCGTTGACGATAATACTCGGCCATCAGCGGAGTAGGGATGTCGCCAGGCTCAATGCTGCGCAGACGCGTCAATGGCGCCATAAAGACGCGGTTTGCCGCCGTAATGGCACCCACTTTCAGTGGGGAAAACAGTTTTTCAGATGACATGTGGTACTCCTGAATAGACCGGTCGTCTAGTAATAAAAGAAATAAAAACGCCTGTTAAACGGCAGGCGTCGTAATGATGGTTTTAACGTGCGCCAGCGCATTTTCCAGCGGTGTGGCGCTACGAGAAATCTTGGCCTGTAGATTGGCGCCCAGCCACAGCGCATACAGAACCTGTGCCTGCTGTAATGGCTCGCCAACGAAAGACAGGCAATGATTGGCCTGACCTTTCTCCAGCGCCTGCGCCAACAGCGCAATGATGTGCCGTGCGCCTTTATCCATCGCTGTACGCATATCTTCTGACAGATCGCACACTTCGGCAGACAGTTTTACGGTTAAACAGCCGCTAATAATGCCGTGCTGGCTAAACTGATTCAGGGTTTCCTGATAGTAGGCCAGGATCCTGTCGCGGTAGTTTCCCGCCCCCGTATCAAAATGCGTAGCCAGTCGCAGATGATAAGCCGCATAGTGGCGTTCCAGCATCGCGACACCGAACGCTTCTTTTGAGCGAAAATAGTGATAAAACGAACCCTTAGGCACTTCAGCGGTTTTTAGTAGCTCACTCAAGCCCATGCCGGTGAAGCCGCGCTGCATGCACAGCAGCTCGCCAGTCGCCAGAAGATGTTCGCGTGTATCGTGTTCAGTAATTTTGTTCATGAAAGAAGCATAATAGACCAGTCGGTCTAATGCAATAGCGCTTGCGAGAAATTCAGTTAACGTCTTCAATAGATATATCAATCTTACTAAAGGAGGGGATGTGGCAGAACAGCTGGAATTTTTCCCCGTCCAGAGCCCATGCCGTGGTATATGTCAGTCTGACGAGCGCGGCTTTTGCCGTGGCTGTTTTCGTAGCCGGGATGAGCGTTTTAACTGGCAAAAAATGAGCGATGCCGAAAAGCAGGACGTGCTGCGTCTTTGTCGCCAGCGCCTGATGCGTAAATTACGTGCAAATAAACCCAACCCACCGGAAGAACCGCAACAACCTTCACTCTTTTAAAAGCGTAATTGCGTATACTCGATGCACATTCATCTATAAGGAAGCTGCTATGGTTCAGCGTATTACTATTGCGCCGCAAGGCCCGGAATTTTCTCGCTTTGTGATGGGTTACTGGCGCCTGATGGACTGGAATATGTCCACGCGTCAGTTAGTCAGCTTTATTGAAGAGCATCTTGACCTTGGCGTTACCACCGTCGATCACGCCGATATTTACGGCGGATACCAGTGTGAAGCAGCGTTTGGCGAGGCGATGAAACTGGCTCCGCATTTGCGTGAGAAAATGCAGATTGTCACCAAATGCGGGATCGCCACGACGGCGCGCACGGAAAATGCGCTTGGGCACTATATTACCGACAGCGCCCATATTATTGCCAGCGCGGAACAATCGCTAAAGCTGTTGGCGACCGATCATATTGATTTGCTGCTGATCCATCGTCCAGATCCTCTGATGGATGCAGACGATGTGGCCGACGCATTTAAAAAATTGCACCATAGCGGCAAAGTGCGTCACTTTGGCGTCTCTAACTTCACCCCCGCGCAGTTTTCGCTGTTGCAATCGCGTCTGCCGTTCACTCTGGCGACCAACCAGGTTGAAATTTCACCGGTACATCAGCCACTCCTGCTGGATGGTACTTTAGATCAACTGCAACAGCTGCGTATCCGTCCGATGGCCTGGTCCTGCCTCGGAGGCGGTCGTTTGTTTAATGATGATGCCTTCCAGCCGCTGCGCAATGAACTGGCCACGATCGCAGAAGAGTTGAACGCGCAGTCCATTGAGCAGGTAGTGTACGCCTGGATCTTACGTCTGCCTTCGCAACCGCTGCCGATTATTGGTTCGGGTAAAATCGAGCGTGTTCGTGCCGCCATTGAGTCCGAAGCGCTGAGCATGTCTCGCCAACAATGGTTCCGCATCCGTAAAGCCGCGCTGGGTTACGACGTACCTTAATCGCGTTTTTGGCGCTTCACCGTTCAAATTTGTGTCACTGGTTTACACTTACCAATCAGACACCTTTTAGACGGAGGTCTTATGAAGCGTTTGAGTTTAGCCATTATTACCTTACTGGCCTGTGCAGGTGCGCAGGCTGCCAGTGAAGAAAAAGTAACGATGAATCTGGTGACGTCGCAAGGCGTCGGCCAGGCGATTGGTACTGTCTCAATTACTGAAACCGGGAAAGGGCTGGAATTTACCCCCGATTTAAAAGCGTTGCCGCCGGGTGAACATGGTTTCCATGTGCATGCCAACGGCAGTTGCCAACCGGCGATTAAAGACGGGAAGGCTTCAGCGGCGGAATCAGCGGGAGGACATTACGATCCTCACCAAACGGGTAAACATGAAGGCCCGGAAGGTGCAGGTCACATGGGTGACCTGCCGCTGCTGGTGGTGAATAACGACGGTAACGCCACAACACCGGTCGTAGCGCCGCGGCTTAAATCCCTGGATGAGGTAAAAGGTAAGGCGCTGATGATTCACGTGGGCGGCGATAATATGTCCGATCAACCGAAACCGCTTGGCGGTGGCGGAGCGCGCTACGCTTGCGGCGTTATCAAATAGTCAGCTGCTTAGCGTACCCGGTGGTGGCGCCTGTTCAAGCTGTGACAGCGAGCAGTGCAGCCGCCAGACGAGGGCCGACAGCTCTTGTGCTGCAGGTTGATGATGGTGGGCGAGCGTATCGCAGATACGCTGTAGCTCGCTTAGCGTGGCATTCAACGGTCGTTGTTGGACGCCGCGCTCACTCATCACGTCGCGTAGCAACGAGATACACACATCCCTGACGCGAGCCAGCGGATCTGAGCGCGCCTCCCAGGTACGCAGTTGCCACACCACATGCGAGCAGTTCAGCAAGACAACCCCCCAACGTAATAACCAACGCCTCGCCAGCGCATCCTGACTGTTACTCAGCTGGCTGACGTGATGATAGGTCAACGACTCAAATTCATTCTCACTGAGTGCAGGATGTCGGCTGAGCTGATCGACAAAATCCCGACGCAGGGCGCGTATATGACGGCGGCTTTTCCGCGCATCCGATCCGGGGCGTAGAATAGCGAATGCCAGCCATGACAATGCCACGCCGGTGATTTTCGCCAAATTGTCATTCAGAAAATCAGCAAAGTCGTATACCGGGGGATTCGTTACCGCGATGAACGATCCCATAAACACGATAAGCTGCCCCCAAAGCCCCGCCAGCGCAGGCATTTGTAGCTTTAACAGCTGCATGGTGGCGAGGAGCGGGAAGAGAAACAGGATGAACTGCCAGAGGTCGGTAATTTGTACCATCAAACCAAACTTGACCACAAAGCTAAATAGCGACAGCAGAACCAACGTGCGCATTAACAAGGAAAGTGATTTGAAGGGCGTGGCAACGGCGGAATACAACACGCTGCTGATGGCCGCGAGCGTGAGTGCGCCAGATCCTGATTCCCATTGTGCGCCAATGCTCCATGCGCCGATAAGCATCAAAGTGCAGAACGTGCGTAACCCGCTCCAGATAGCTTCCGCATTATCGGTATGGCGGGCAAGCCCTGGCGTACGAGCAACATTGATACGTTCGGCGGTAACGCCATTTTCCAGCAAATGCAGGTAATGGCTGCTACATAAGTAGAGGCGGCAAAAATAGCGCAGCCGTTGCCAGAAGGCGACGTGTCGATAATCGCGGGCATCGACGGGCCGCAGTGGGGCGATAATACGCGCGACGGTATAGCTGTCGGTATTGGATTTGACCAGCGCGCCAAGTAATTGTTCAATGATATCGCGGGTATTGGCCGGAGGATTAGGCCAGTTCAGCAGCATTCTGCGCAGGCTGGAAATCACGCTGGTCATACGTAGCTGCTGATGTAACAGCGAATTGAGTAAGGCATTTTGGCGGCGAAAGCGGTAGTGACTCCAGAACGCCTGTATACGCAACAGGTTCATGGTCAGAATCTGACCGATAACACCTTCATGTGCCGTGCGGATGGCATCCGTTGTCTCCGGTTGCCAGAGCAAGCTGGCATGCTCGAGCAAACGCGTATGCATGTTTTTCAGTGCCGTAAGCAACGTGGTGCCATCGGAGGTGCTGGGTAGGATCATCATCATCATACCCCCGCACAAGATACCCACAATGACCTCGCATACGCGGGCCTGCGCGATATCCCATAACTGCGTGATCTCGACGGTATTGACCATGGGAAACGCAATGATCGCCGCCGTGTAACCCGCCAGTTGAAAGGCGTAGGCGACGTTATTAGTAAAATGCGCGCAGGCCCAGGTACAAAAGCCGATCCAGACTGACATGCTCAGCAGAAAAAGCCACGGTTCATTGAGGGTATGGCCGGCAATAATCAGCGCGGCTGTCGCGCCAAGTAAACTACCGGCAACACGACCCAGGCTTTTGCTGATGACCCCGCCGACGGTTGGGAAACTCACCACCGCCGCGGAAGTCATCGCCCAATAGGGTTCGTCCAGATTCAGATAATAGGCGAAGGTTAACGCCAGACACATCGCAATGGTGTTACGCAGCGCATAACGCCACTGTGCCGACGTGGCTTTAAACCATGGCCAATTGCCTGGCGTCAGGTGGGGCATTTTCATTTACGCTGGCCGATATAGACGCTACAGGTGGTACCAGAGACCAGCGTGACATCCTGCGGCAAAGCGTCAAATTCGATGCGCACAGGGACACGCTGTGCCAGACGTACCCACGGCACGTTTGGCTTGATGTCAGGAATCAGGCCGGAATCGCTTTCTACACTTTGGTCATAAATCGCGCGACCGATACTGGAGACGTGACCCTGTAACTTAACGTTGCCGCTGTAGAGCGTAATAAACGCCGGTGCGCCTTCGCGTATGTGACGCAACTTAGTTTCTTCAAAATACCCCATCACATAAAAAGAGTGGCTGTCGACAAGAGCAAACAGCGGCTTACCGGTTGAGGCGTAGTCGCCGGTGCGGGTTGAAAGGTTGGTGACCCAGCCCGCTACGGGCGCTTTGACGACCGTTTGCGACAATTGCCATTGCGCCTGGCGCAAACTGGCCTCGGCTGCTTCAACGCTTGCCTGCATCGCTTTTACGTTGAGGTTGGCGGTATCCAGATCTTCGGCTGAGATATAATTTTGCGATAAATGACGACGACGATTGGCTTCATTATTCGCTTTTGCCAGATCGGATTGCGCTTTCGCCAGCTGTGCTTGCGCATTCAGTTCAGCAATGTGAAACGGCGTCTTGTCGATAGTAAACAGGACATCATCTTTATTCACGAACTGGTTATCTTTTATATTGAGTTCATTAATGCTGCCCGAAACCTGTGGTGTGATGCTGACCTGCTCTGCACGCACTTTGCCATCACGTGTCCAGGGCGACTGCATATAGTAATTCCACATCCACCATCCGGCAAAAACTGCGATTGCAGCGACTATAATGGTTGAGAAGTATTTAATGGTTTTGAGCGACATAATCACCACACAATCAGCATAACAAAGGCCAGACCTACGCTAAGCGTAAAGAGAGACAGATCCATCAACAGGGGATGCCAGATCTCACCGGAATAAATCCAGTCGCGCAGCAGGCGATGAACAACCAACCAGAGAATAAACCCTGCGACAAACGCCTTGAAAATGGGAGGGAAGTAGACAGATGCACCGATCATTAAATCTTGTAGGGGCAATCCTGTTGCATTAAACATAAACTTCACGGGCAAAATCCTTGACGGAAGAGAGCATTGCTATAGGTTTAGCAAAAAAGAGACGATGAGTCTCTGTAACACATAATGTCTGAAAAAATGTCAACCGGTAAGCAAATTTGGCAATACATTTGTTTTGAGAATACAAATGCTGCACACTATTCTAAAATCAGCACAATAACTTAGCAAGCTAATTATAAGGAGATGAAATTGGAATCGCCATTAGGTTCTGATCTGGCACGGTTGGTGCGCATTTGGCGTGCTCTGATTGACCATCGCCTGAAACCTCTGGAGTTGACGCAGACGCATTGGGTTACGCTGCACAACATTCATCAGTTGCCGCCGGATCAATCGCAGATCCAACTGGCTAAAGCGATTGGCATCGAACAGCCTTCGCTGGTACGTACGCTCGACCAGTTGGAAGAAAAGGGACTCATTTCACGACAGACTTGCGCCAGCGATCGTCGGGCAAAGAGAATTAAACTGACTGAGAAAGCCGAGCCACTGATCGCAGACATGGAAGCGGTTATCAACAAGACACGTGGAGAGATTCTGGAAGGGATTTCAGCTGAGGAAATTGATCTGCTGATTAAACTGGTCGCCAGACTGGAACACAATATTATTGAACTGCAGTCGCAGGGCTGAGACGAGAGATAACGTGTGGCCAGCGCCTGACCACACGTAAATTCGATTAACGTGGAGACACGGTAACCTGGCTGCCGTTGTTCGCCATAACAACGCGCTGACCAGCAGAGAATTTGGTCGCGCCCTGCTTCTGAACCACCATGATGGTATTACCATCATCCTTACGGATTTCCAGTTCGACACCCTGGGTTTTATTCATCGCGCCTTGTACGCCCTGACCCGCGACGCCACCGGCAACTGCGCCTGCAGCCGTTGCTAATGAACGACCCGTACCGCCGCCGACGGTGTTACCCAGGAACCCGCCGAGCACCGCACCGCCGATAGCACCAATTACGTTTGCGTCATCGCCACCCTGGATTTGCACCGGACGAACATGAACAATCGTACCGTAGGTAACGTTCTGAACTTGTTTCGCTTCGGATGCGGTATATACGTCGCCGGAAAGGCTATCATTGTTCACGCAGCCCGCTAAAGATACGCCCATTAATGAAACAATCAGCACACGTTTAATCATTTACAAATCTCCTTTGTCACCACGAAACGCTAATAAAGCCCCATCATGGTTAAATTATATGGCATTTGTGAGCCTGAGGTCACATGTGCCACTGGCACAATATGAAAATCTTAACCGAAATCGGATCAACCGAGTATAAACGAATCATTCATATAATTGATGTAATTAAGCGACCATTGACATGATTTCCTCTCAAAAATCATTCAGGAAGCATGGCATTAGTCTGCACTTTATGGTTGAGTGTCAAGGCTAATTTGCTTAAAAGGATGACGTATGAAATCGGGCCGTTTTATCGGTGTTATGTCTGGAACCAGCCTTGATGGCGTCGATGTTGTGCTGGCGACAATAGATGAAACGATGGTTGCACAGCAGGCGAGTCTGACCTGGCCTATCCCCATTCATGTAAAACAGGCGATTCTTGATATCTGCCAGGGGCAGCAGCTTACGCTTTCTCAGTTTGGACAACTGGACGCGCAACTGGGTTATCTTTTTGCCGAGGCGGTAAATGCGCTGCTGGCGAAGGAAAAATTGAAACCGCAGGATATCGTAGCGATTGGTTGCCACGGACAAACCGTGTGGCATGAACCGAACGGCGCTGCGCCGCACACGCTACAAATTGGGGATAACAACCAGATTGTCGCGCGTACCGGGATAACCGTCGTCGGCGATTTTCGTCGGCGTGATATCGCGCTCGGTGGGCAGGGCGCGCCGTTAGTTCCTGCGTTTCATCAGGCACTGTTGGCCCATCCTACGGAACGGCGGATGGTGCTGAACATCGGCGGAATTGCCAATTTATCTCTGCTTATTCCGCAACAACCCGTTCGCGGATACGACACCGGGCCGGGCAATATGCTGATGGATGCCTGGATCTGGCGACAATGCGGCCAACCCTACGACAAAGATGCACAGTGGGCCATTTCAGGAACGGTGGTCCTGCCGTTACTGCAAAACATGCTTAACGACCCTTATTTTTCCGCGCCAGCGCCCAAAAGCACAGGCCGTGAGTATTTCAATTACGGCTGGATAGAGCGTCATCTGGCGCAGTTCCCGGGAATCAGCCCACGAGATGTACAGGCGACGCTTGCCGAACTGACGGCAGTCACCATTTCAGAGCAGGTCCTGTTAAGCGGCGGCTGTGATCGACTCATGGTATGTGGCGGCGGAAGTCGTAATCCTCTGCTGATGATGCGTCTGGCAGCATTATTACCAGGTACCGAAGTCACTTCTACCGATGACGCCGGGATTAGCGGCGACGATATGGAAGCGTTAGCCTTTGCCTGGCTGGCGTGGCGAACGCTGGCCGGATTACCGGGAAATTTACCTTCTGTGACCGGAGCGTCAGAGCCGAGCGTGTTAGGGGCGATTTATCCTGCCAATCCACGAACTCAGAGTTAACTGAAATTATTCAGCGCGGTATGCCGGTAAACTAGGGATATTAGGGAGGGTGCGATTACCCTCCGGGACCAGGAAAGTCTTCAGGATAGGGCTATGAAAAAACTGTTGTTAGTATGTCTGCCGGTACTGCTTAGCGGGTGCAGCGTGTACAACCAATTTGTTGAACGTATGCAAACCGACACGCTCGAATACCGTTGTGACGAAAAACCGCTTACCGTGAAGCTGAACAATACGCGCCAGGAAGTGAACTTTGTTTATGATAATCAACTATTGAACCTCAAACAGGGCATCTCGGCATCGGGGGCGCGCTATACGGATGGTATCTACGTCTTCTGGTCTAAAGGCGACGAGGCAACGGTCTATAAACGAGACAGAATTGTGCTAAATAACTGTCAGTTACAGAACCCGAAGCGTTGAGATTTTCACCTGGGCGGCGCACAATAGCGTCACCCACTGACAATCCGTAGCCTAACATCATGTCTGACAACGACGAATTGCAGCAAATCGCGCATCTGCGCCGTGAATACACGAAAGGCGGTCTTCGCCGCCACGATCTTCCCGCCGAACCCCTTGCGCTGTTTGAGCGTTGGCTGGGGCAAGCTTGCGATGCCAAACTGGCAGACCCTACTGCTATGGTTGTTGCGACCGTCGATGAAAATGGTCAGCCGTATCAGCGCATCGTGTTGCTCAAACATTATGATGACAAAGGGCTGGTTTTCTATACCAACCTCGGTAGCCGCAAGGCACATCAAATCGAGAATAACCCTCGTATCAGCCTGTTGTTCCCATGGCATACCCTGGAACGGCAGGTGATGGTGATCGGTAAGGCTGAGCGTCTTTCCACGCTTGAGGTGGTGAAGTACTTCCACAGTCGCCCACGCGACAGCCAGATTGGCGCCTGGGTATCTAAACAGTCCAGCCGGATCTCCGCTCGCGGCATACTTGAAAGCAAATTCCTTGAGCTGAAGCAGAAGTTTCAGCAAGGGGAAGTTCCGTTGCCCAGTTTCTGGGGCGGCTTTCGCGTGAGTATTGAACAAATGGAGTTTTGGCAGGGCGGCGAAAATCGTCTGCACGATCGTTTTTTATACCAACGTGAAGATAACGCGTGGAAAATTGATCGTCTGGCCCCCTAAAGATGCAAAATTCTTGTTTTAAGCGCTGGTGCTGATCAATCCGGCGCTTTATTCTATGTTTCTTTCGCATCAGGCGAAAAGTCGTGTACCGGCAAAGGTGCAGTCGTTTTATACATGGAGATTTTGATGGCAAGCAGTAACTTGATTAAACAATTGCAAGAGCGGGGGCTGGTGGCCCAGGTGACGGACGAGGAAGCGTTAGCAGAGCGACTGGCGCAAGGCCCGATCGCGCTCTATTGCGGCTTCGATCCTACCGCTGACAGCTTGCATTTGGGGCATCTGGTTCCATTGTTATGCCTGAAACGCTTCCAGCAGGCAGGCCATAAGCCTGTTGCACTGGTAGGTGGCGCGACCGGTCTGATTGGTGACCCGAGCTTTAAAGCTGCCGAGCGTAAACTGAATACCGAAGACACCGTGCAGGAGTGGGTGGATAAAATCCGCAAGCAGGTTGCACCGTTCCTTGATTTCGACTGTGGCGACAACTCGGCGATTGCTGCGAACAACTACGACTGGTTTGGCGGTATGAATGTGCTGACTTTCCTGCGTGATATCGGCAAACACTTCTCTGTTAACCAGATGATCAACAAAGAAGCGGTTAAGCAACGTCTGAACCGTGACGATCAGGGGATCTCCTTTACCGAGTTTTCTTACAATCTGCTGCAGGGCTATGACTTCGCCTGCCTGAATAAACTGCACGGCGTGGCGCTGCAGATTGGTGGTTCTGACCAGTGGGGTAACATTACCTCCGGTATCGATTTGACCCGTCGTCTGCACCAGAATCAGGTATTTGGTTTAACCGTTCCGCTGATCACCAAAGCGGATGGCACCAAATTCGGTAAAACTGAAGGCGGCGCAGTGTGGCTGGATCCGAAGAAAACCAGTCCGTACAAATTCTACCAGTTCTGGATCAACACCGCCGATGCGGACGTTTATCGCTTCCTGAAATTCTTCACGTTCATGGATATTGAAGAGATCAATGCGCTGGAAGAAGAAGATAAGAATAGTGGTAAAGCACCGCGTGCCCAGTATGTTCTGGCTGAGCAGGTCACGCGTCTGGTTCACGGTGAAGAAGGTCTGGTTGCGGCAAAACGCATTACTGAAAGCTTGTTCAACGGCAACCTGAGCGATTTGAGCGAAGCGGATTTCGAACAGCTGGCGCAGGATGGCGTGCCGATGATTGAGATGGAGAAAGGTGCGGATCTGATGCAGGCGCTGGTGGATTCCGAACTGCAACCGTCTCGCGGTCAGGCGCGTAAGACCATTGCGTCTAACGCGGTGACCATCAACGGTGAGAAGCAATCCGATCCGGAATATTTCTTCCAGGAGAGTGATATCCTCTTCGGGCGCTACACCTTACTGCGCCGTGGCAAGAAGAACTATTGTCTGATTTGCTGGAAGTAAGATTTAGTTAGCAGGGGCGTGGGAAACTACGCCCCTTTATTTTTTCAGGGTTGTGATAAGTAAAATGAAAAATATCCTCGCCATCCAGTCCCACGTTGTTTTTGGTCATGCGGGCAACAGCGCGGCAGAATTTCCGATGCGTCGTCTTGGCGCAAATGTCTGGCCGCTGAATACCGTGCAGTTTTCTAACCACACGCAGTACGGCAAATGGACCGGTTGCGTTATGCCCCCGACTCATCTGACTGAAATCGTGCAGGGTATTGCCGATATCGATAAACTCCAGACCTGTGATGCAGTACTGAGCGGCTATCTTGGCTCGGCAGAACAGGGTGAGCATATTCTGGGTATTGTGCGCCAAGTGAAAGCGGCCAATCCGCGGGCAAAATACTTTTGTGACCCCGTGATGGGGCATCCGGAGAAAGGGTGTATCGTCGCGCCGGGCGTGGCGGAATTTCATGTGCGTCATGCGCTTCCCGCCAGCGACATGATTGCCCCGAACCTGGTTGAACTTGAAATTCTGTGCGAACATGCGGTTCACAATGTGACTGAAGCGGTGCTGGCTGCCCGTGAGCTGATCGCCCAGGGGCCAGAAATTGTGCTGGTGAAGCATCTGGCCCGCGCAGGTATTAGCACCGATCGTTTCGAGATGCTGTTGGTCACTGCGCAACAGGCGTGGCATATCAGCCGCCCATTAGTCGATTTTGGCGCGCGTCAGCCGGTTGGCGTGGGTGACGTTACCAGCGGCTTGTTGCTGGTGAAACTGCTCCAGGGCGCGTCTTTACAGCAGGCGCTTGAGCATGTGACTGCGGCAGTATATGAAGTGATGATCGCCACCAAAGAAATGCATGAGTATGAGTTGCAGGTGGTGGCCGCTCAGGATCGTATCGCGAAGCCTGAACACTACTTTAGCGCGACGCAGTTGTAATCAATGCCCGATGGCGCTCACGCTTATCGGGTATACAGGCCGGGTAACCGCAAGCGCTACCCGGCAACACCAATTAATTCAACCCTTCAGCCTTCAACGCTGCGGCAACCGCCGGGCGTTCAGCCATACGCGCCATATACGCCTCGATATGGCTTAATCCTGCCATATTCAGCTTAACCGCATAAGCCCAACGCAGCACGGTGAACAGATAAGCGTCTGCAATGCTGAAGCGTGGGCCGCAGATCCATTGCTCATCTTTCAGCGATTCATTCACGTACTGCATTTTTTTCTCCAGCTGTGCGCGAACGGTTGGCTTGAAGTCTTCCGGTGTATCAGGACGGAACAGTGGGGTAAAACCTTTATGCAGTTCTGTCGCAATGTAATTAAGCCATTCGATGGTTTTGTAACGGGATAGGCTGCTGGTAGGGGCGAGGAGCTGGCGGTCTGGCACTGTGTCCGCCAGGTATTGCATGATGGCGACGCCTTCGGTTAGTAATGTACCGTCGTCCAGCAGCAGCGCGGGAACTTGTCCTTTTGGGTTTACCGCGAAAAAATCATCGCCGTTTTCCAGACGTTTCTTCATCAAATCGACACCATCCAGCGTGAAATCTTTACCGCTCTCACGAAGTGTGATGTGGGAAGCGAGAGAACAAGCGCCCGGTTTGTAGAACAGTTTCATCGGTAACTCCTTTTGGCTGAGGTTTATCGTATGGTAGTGCTACCTCTGGCAAAAAAAAAGCCGCTAACAACAGTTAGCGGCCTGAAAATGAGTTTCCCTGAGAATTACGCTGTTGCGGCCTTAGAGGCTTTCTCATTAGCGTCATCGTCCTGAGTCATACGATTCAGTTTCGGCGCCGTCAGCAGCATCAGAACAGCGATAACCGCCGTTGCAACACCAATTTGCAGGAACACACGACCGTAGACTTCCAGAGACATCAGCGGGTCAGTCACGTTTTCTGGAACTGCCATCATGTTGGCGACGTAACCGCCGATGATGTTTGCACCGGCAGTGGTCAGGAACCAGCTACCCATGATGAAGCCCATCAGACGTTGCGGAACCAGCTGCGCCACCATGGCCAGACCCAGACCGGAAATCATCAGCTCACCGATACTTTGCAGACCGTAGCAAATGATCAGCCAGTTAACGGAAACGATGCCCGCATCGGTGGCGAATTTCGCACCCAGCGGCAGGATCAGGAACGCACCGGAGCACAGCACCATACCAATCGCGAACTTGGTCGGCATCGGCAGCGTATCACCCATCTTGTTATAGATAGCGGCGAGGATTGGGCTACCAATGATGATCCAGAACGGGTTCAGCGCCTGGTACTGCTCAGGTTCAAAAGCAATACCCAGAATAGAGTGTTCAACGTTACGAATCGCGAAGAAGTTCAGTGAGGTCGGCATCTGGCTGTACAGCACGAAGAAGATAATCGCTTCCAGCATCAGAATGAAGGCGACGATCATTTTACGACGCGCAGCACCGTGCATGGTGAAGGCTTCTTTACCGAAGATAAATACGATACCAATGGCAATCACACCCAGAACCATACGGGCGATTTGCTGGTTGTGCAGCAGCCAGGTCGCAATCGCGATCAGAACCACAACGCCAACGATGGTCAGCAACAGGTTACGGAAGTTGATCGGCTCAAAGTCAGGTTTAGAACCGTACTGTTTAACCCAGCGCTGACAGAATGCGAAGTTAACCACGGTGATCAGCATACCTACGACGCTCAGCGCGAACGCGGTGCTCCAGCCGTAACGCGCAGCTAACCATGGCGTTGCCAGCATAGAGAAGAATGAACCGATGTTGACGGACATGTAGTACATGGTAAATGCACCATCAAGACGCGGGTCATCTTTTGCATAGCAGGTAGAGAGCAGAGAGGATGGGTTGGCTTTAAACAGGCCGTTACCGACCGCGATGGCCGCCATGCCCATATAAACAATACCAGCATCGTGACCGGACCATGCAACCAGCGCATAACCGATGGCCAGAACAATGGCGCCCAGCATAATGACACGTTTTGTTCCCAGAACTTTATCGCCTAACCAGCCGCCGATGGCAACCAGACCATACACCAGTGCACTAAAGGACGAGAAAAGGGTGATGGAATCCGCTTCTGACATACCCAGTTGCTTAACCAGGTAGACGGCCATAATCCCTTGCAGGCCGTAATAACCAAAACGTTCCCACAGCTCTATCGAGAAAATGAGATAGAACGCTTTCGGTTGTTTGAAGGCGTTTAAACTAACGCTTTCTGTTGGTTTATTGTTTGCAGTAGACACTTTTACCTCTTTTTTTACATCCCATATCAACGGGGGTGTTCAGGTACGTGATGAATCAAGTTCATCCGTCCGATTGTTATAGTGGGAGGGGAAACGGCAAGTAATGTTCACTATCTTGACCATTCAGACAAGTGGTTTGTAATAATCTGTTACATATATCCTGGGTGGTGAAATCATCGGTACAGAGAAATGTTATCTAGCGTTAAATTTCTTCATTTGAAAAATCGCAGATTTTTACACTGTTTAAGCAACCCAAAAACCGCAATGCGGCGATATGTTCTGCTATTTACGGTTGAATCCAGTGATATAGGCCATTATCTGAAAAATAGCCAGTGTAATGTTTTGTTTAGAAACTGTTCAGTAAGGTCATCTGATTGTCACTTTAACTAAAAAATAAAAATTATTTAACATTGTGTTGTCTGAGTGATCTGCATCACGTATAGATAGAAATTTCTATTACTAAAAAAACGATTAACCTGCTCAGGTGTTTATACGCAAGAATAATGCGTTAGATATGCGCAGTTGAATGGCATCATCGACGGGAAAAAATTGTTTAGGGAGTGCATAACTAATCGTTATGTGTCAAAGGGGCAAAGAGAACGCCCCATTAGTATCAGATATCAACTTTCTCTTTGAATTCGCAGAGATCTTCGATGATGCAAGAACCGCAGCGCGGTTTTCTCGCAATACAGGTGTAGCGGCCATGAAGGATTAACCAGTGATGGCAATCGACTTTAAATTCACTCGGTACGACTTTCAGTAATTTTTCCTCTACCTGCTCGACGTTTTTGCCTGGCGCAAATTGCGTGCGATTACAGACGCGAAAAATATGGGTATCTACCGCAATGGTAGGCCAGCCAAAGGCGGTATTTAACACTACATTGGCTGTTTTTCGCCCAACACCGGGCAGGGCTTCTAATGCGGCGCGGTCTTCTGGCACTTCACCATTATGTTTTTCCAGCAGAATGCGGCAGGTTTTGATCACGTTCTCCGCTTTACTGTTGAATAACCCGATTGTTTTGATGTAGGACTTAACCCCGTCTACGCCGAGCTCCAGCATAGCGGCAGGGGTATTGGCGACAGGGTACAGCTTAGCCGTGGCTTTATTGACGCTGACATCGGTGGCCTGCGCGGAGAGCAAGACCGAAATCAGCAGTTCGAACGGCGATGTAAAATTCAGTTCAGTTGTCGGATGCGGATTGTTATCACGCAGGCGTGTCAGTATTTCCAGCCGTTTTGCTTTGTTCATTACACATTCCCTGTTTCACCAAGCGGACTGTCTGCAACAGCCGCTTCGGCACGACGTTTCTTCATTTTCTCATCGATCAGATATTTCACCGCCAGCATCAGGCCCAGGCCAATGAACGCGCCCGGTGGCAGCATAGCCAGCAGAAACGGCGTATCGGTATGGAAGATCTCTACGCGTAATACCTTAGCCCAACTGCCAAGTAAACCGTCTGCGCCATCAAATAGCGTACCGTTACCAATTATTTCACGTAGCGAACCCAGAACAAACATGGCGCCAGTTGCGCCCATACCGATAGAGAAACCATCAAGGGCGGATAATGCCGGGCCTTTTTTAGCCGCGAAGGCTTCAGCACGACCAACAACAATACAGTTAGTCACAATCAGTGGGATAAAGATGCCAAGAGACTGATACAGACCAAAAGCGTAAGCATTAATCAGCATCTGTACCGCACTCACAACGGAAGCGATGATCATGACATAAATTGGAATACGAATTTCAGAGGGCGTCCAGCGACGCAGGGCTGAAATGGTCAGGTTGGTCAGCGTCAGGACGAGCGTAGTCGCCAGTCCTAGGCCTAACGCATTGGTAGCGGTAGAGGTTACCGCCAGCAGCGGGCACATGCCAAGTAACTGCACAAGTGCGGAGTTATTTTTCCATAACCCCTGGACAATGACATCTTTGATTTCGCTCATGGTTTATTCTCCACAGGCGCTAAGTTGAGGGAGTTGTGCAGGCAGTGACTGGGCATACAGCCCCGCACGTTTCACCGCATTAACCACCGCACGAGGTGTAATGGTTGCGCCAGTAAACTGGTCGAAGTCGCCGCCATCTTTCTTCACTGCCCAGTGGGCATCGTTACCCGCGCCGATCGTTTTGCCGCTAAAGTGGGTGATCCAGTCAGACAGACGCAGTTCGATTTTATCGCCCAGCCCCGGTGTTTCATGATGTTCAGTCACACGTGTACCCAATACGGTACCTGTGAAATCCACACCAACCAGCAGTTGAATAGCCCCAGAATAACCATCTGGAGCCGTGGCTTCGAGAATTGCCGCGACAGGCCGATCGTCCTGGCGCGCGATATATACACGGTGAGTCCCTTTACCTAACGCCTGCGCATTCACCAGATAGCAACTCTCAGACAACGCGTTATTGTAGCGATCGCCAGGCAGAACCTGATCAAACAATACTTTTTGTTGCAGCGCCGCTTGTTCATCGATAGTGGATTTGGTTAATTGATTGATTGCCGCGGTTAACCCCGTAGATCCGGCGGCAAACAGCGCCAGAGTAATACCGTGTTTACGAATCGTTTTCAGCATATGTTGTCCTTAGCGATGTCCGTACACGCGAGGGCGGGTGTAATAATCAATCAGGGGAACCGTAATATTTGCCAGCAACACGGCAAAGGCCACACCATCGGGATAGCCACCAAAACTGCGGATTAACCATACTAACAAACCTGCAAGCGCGCCAAAAATCAGGCGACCACGGTTGGTGGTTGATGCCGTAACGGGATCGGTAAGAATAAAGAAAGCGCCGAGCATCGTCGCGCCAGAGAGTAGGTGTAACTGAGGCGATGCCAGCGACTCTGGCGAGAAAATCCAGCCTAAAGTAGCGCAAATAGCGAGCGACAGCAGGAAACTAACCGGGATATGCCAGCGAATCGCTTTTTGCCATAACAGCACAATGCCGCCAGCCAACCAGGCAAGGTTAACCCACTGCCATCCGGCGCCCGCGAGCATGCCGCTGTAAATCGGGTACTGCATTACCTGTTCAATTGTTCGTCCTGCATGCAGAGATGTCTTGAAGGTATCAAGCGGCGTAGCCTGGCTGATACCGTCGATTCCCATACGGAGCGCGTTCATATCGCTGCCACCAGCGGTATGTCCGGTAAAGATTACATTCAGAGCGTCAAAGAATCCGGGTACGGTGGCTGCAATTTCCTGCGGCGGCAGCCAGCTTGTCATCTGCACCGGGAATGAGATAAGCAGTACGACGTAGCCAATCATCGCTGGATTGAACGGGTTTTGTCCGAGGCCGCCATACAGCTGTTTTGCAATGATAACGGCAAATACCGTGCCTAATACCACCATCCACCAGGGAGCCAGCGGAGGAATACTCACGGCCAGCAACAACCCGGTGAGGAGCGCGGAGTTATCTTTTAAAATCGGCGCAATGGGTTGTTTACGCAGTTTAAGTACGACCGCTTCGGCGGCGATAGCGCTAATGGCGGCCAGAACGATCTGCAACAACGTCCCCCAGCCAAAGAACCACAGCTGCGCGACGATCCCCGGCAATGCAGCAAGTAACACCAACATCATGATGCGTGATGTTTGACGCTGGTTATGGGTATAGGGGGAGCTTGCTATTCTGAATACCATTTATTCCTCGTTTACAACCTGCTGCTGTGCGGCTTTTTTAGCCTGGGCGCGTGCGATAGCGGCCGCGACGGCGGCTTTACGCGGATCCACCGGTTCAGCGCTTTCAGTCACCGGCTGCTGCTCAAGCTTACGGGCTTTGGCGCGGGCGATTGCCGCTTCGACGGCGGCTTTGCGCGGATCCACCGGTTCTGCTGTTTCCGTTACCGACTGCTGCTCAAGCTTACGGGCTTTGGCGCGGGCGATAGCCGCTTCGACTGCCGCTTTACGTGGGTCAACCGGTTCAGCGGTTTCAGTAACCGGCTGTTGCTCAAGTTTACGGGCCTTGGCGCGGGCGATAGCCGCTTCAACGGCGGCTTTACGCGGATCCACCGGTTCAGCGGTTTCAGTCACCGTCTGCTGCTCAAGCTTACGGGCCTTGGCGCGGGCGATAGCCGCTTCAACTGCCGCTTTGCGTGGATCCACCGGTTCAGCGGTTTCAGTCACCGGCTGCTGCTCAAGCTTACGGGCTTTGGCGCGGGCGATAGCCGCTTCAACGGCGGCTTTACGCGGATCGATACTCGCGCTGCTGTCTTCAATTTTGTTTGAATTTTCCGCTCGGGCCGCACGAGCCTGTGCTTTACGCGCCTCGCGAGCGGCAATCACTGCGCTATTGTCAGGTTTTTCGCCAGCCTGAATAACAACCGGTTGCATTGTCTGAGCCTGTTTCTCTTTTACGCGAGCCAACGCGGCGGCGATGGCATCATGATCTTTAGCCGCAGGCTGTACGGCAGCGCTTTTATGGCGTTCAAGACGTGCGGCTTTCTCACGCTCAAGTCGCGCCTGTCGGGCTTCAAAACGTGCTTTGGCTTCCGCGGCGCGTTTTTCTTCCTGGCTAATAGCGTAAATCTCGGCCTTTTCCTGGCGGAAATACTGCACCAGCGGAATGTTGCTCGGGCATACCCATGCACAAGCGCCGCATTCGATGCAGTCTGCGATGTTGTGGGTTGTGGCTTTATCGTGCTGCTGCCCTTTACTAAACCAGTAGAGTTGCTGCGGCAGAAGATCCGCCGGGCAGGCATCAGCGCAGGCGCTACAGCGAATGCAGCCTTTCTCTTCCGGCGTTTCGCCCATTTCACTGGCAGAGGGGGCCAGAAGGCAGTTGGTTATCTTCACCACCGGTACATCCAGCCACGGTAGCGTGAACCCCATCAGCGGCCCGCCCATAATGACCAGCTGGTCGGCGGAAGGGCAGAAACCCGCGTCGTTGAGCAGATGACGAACCGGCGTGCCTAATCGCGCCCAGACGTTGCCCGGACGGCTGACGGCTTCGCCTGTAAGTGTCACAACACGCTCGGTAATGGGTTCGCCGTCAATGACCGCGCGTTTGATTGCGTAGGCGGTCCCGACGTTTTGCATCAGCACGCCAATATCTGAGGAGCGTCCGCCATGGGGTACCTGTTTGCCGGTCAGAATTTGTGTTAACTGTTTGGCGCCGCCTGACGGGTACTTTGTCGGGATCACGCGTAAGCTGATATCGTGCGAATCGGCCAGCACCGCACGCAGCATGGAAATTGCCTGCGGTTTGTTATCTTCTATTCCCAGCAGGATCTCACGCGGCTGAAGAATGTGCGCGAGGATGCGGATACCTTCGACGACCTGCGCCGCGCAGTCCTGCATCAAGCGGTCATCTGCCGTAATGTACGGCTCACATTCGGCGGCGTTGATGATCAGGGTTTCAATTTTATCACCGCCGCCCTGTAGCTTAACGCCGGTTGGGAAACCTGCTCCGCCCAGGCCAGCGACGCCATACTGATGAATACGTGCAATAAGCTCTTCCCGGCTACGGGAGCGGTAATCGGCCCAGCCATCACGCTCAATCCAGCGGTCTTCGCCATCGGCATCAATGATGACGCTTAGCTCTGCTAATGCCGAAGGATGTGCGGTGGAGTGCGGCGCGATAGCCACAACGGTACCTGACGTTGGCGCATGTACCGGCAGCATTTTGCCGCGTCCGATGGTTAACGCCTGGCCACGCAGGACGGTGTCGCCTACGTTGACACACAGTTCTCCCTGCGCGCCTATATGTTGTTTCAGCGGAATAACGAATCGCGGCGCCAGCGGAACCTGTCGCAATGGCGTACCGTTTGACTGGGTCTTCATTTCAGGTGGATGAATGCCGCCATCAAAGTCCCAGATTTTGTTCTTTCTGAATGCAGAGAATAACTTAAACATGTTGTTCCACAGGAATGATGCGCACAGGGATAGTGTTTAAATCCCATTTCCAGCTATCGGGGGTCTCAGCCACCGGGCGTAATTCGATACATTGCGTTGGACATGGGTCAACGCACAAGTTGCAGCCGGTACAGAGATCGCTCATCACTGTGTGCATGGCACGGGTTGCACCCACAATGGCATCGACCGGACAGGCCTGAATGCACTTTGTGCAACCAATACAGTTATTTTCATCAATGACCGCCAGCATACGCACGGGTGTCACATCTTGTTCATCACCATCAATCGGCTGCGGGTCGACGTTCAGCAGGGCAGCGATTTTTAACATCACCGCTTCACCACCGGGCGCGCAACGATTGATTTTTTCCCCCTGCGAGCCGATCGCTTCAGCATAGGGATGACAGCCCGGATAGCCGCACTGCCCACACTGGCTTTGCGGGAGAATTTCATCAATTTTCTCCACGACCGGATCATCCTCAACGGCAAAACGTCGCGAGGCGTAACCCAAAATAGCGCCGAACGCCAGACCCAGCAGACTCACTGCGGCAACGGCAATCCAGATAGCATTCATTACAACTTCACCAAACCACTAAAGCCCATAAAGGCCAATGACATTAAACCGGCGGTAATCAGCGCAATCGCATTACCGCGAAACGGAGCAGGGACGTCTGCCACAGCGAGACGTTCGCGAATAGCGGCAAACAGTACCATTACCAGTGAGAAGCCGACGGCGGCGGAAAAGCCGTATAGCGCCGACTGTAAGAAGTTATGGCCGAGGTTAATATTCAGCAACGCTACCCCCAACACCGCACAGTTTGTGGTGATCAGTGGTAAGAAGATCCCCAACAGGCGGTATAGCGCAGGGCTGGTTTTACGGACCACCATCTCGGTAAATTGCACGACGACGGCGATGACCAGAATAAAAGCCAGCGTGCGCAGATAGATGAGATTGAGCGGAATGAGGATCCAGGTATCAATCAACCATGCGCAAATGGAGGCCAGCGTCATGACAAACGTCGTGGCAAGGCCCATACCCATTGCGGTTTCCAGTTTTTTGGAAACGCCCATAAACGGGCAGAGCCCCAGAAACTTAACCAGTACAAAGTTGTTGACCAGTACAGTTCCGACAAACAGCAGCAGGTAATCAGTCATTTTTCGGCCTGAAATAAAAAAGCCGCCTATTATCTGACAATCTACAACAGGCGACAACAGGTTAACTGTAGGGTTATTACGGGTTCACAAACGTCGACTTAACGCGCTGTGAGCGCTTGAAATAGGGCACCAGCAGTGCTGCTGCTAACAAAGGGAACAGCAGTTGGCGCACGGCAAAGGCGTCCGGGACGGGTGAAAACGCAAACGCTTTAATCGCCAGTAACACAGAGATCAGCAGCCATAAAATATAGTGCTTCGGCACGCAGGTTCTGCGTTTGAAAAACGCAATCGTCAGCCATAACGTGTAATACCACATGGCGATAGCCGTAATAAAAGAGACGCCCCATAACAACAAATTGGTCGTACTTTGCTCACCAAGCGTTTGGAAGGTTTGCGGTGTGGCCAGCGCAGTGACGTAAAGTAACAACGCCAGCGAAGCACTCAACAACGCAACTAACAGCCAGGCCAATGGCCCAAGTAGCCAGCCTCCGATACGTTGTGCCGGTGTGGTAGTCATCTCTTCTCCAGGTTTACGTGCGCGATCAAACATGCCATTCATTTTGGGGCAATTATTATAAAGCTTTTAACGTTGAGCGCTACTTTCTTCTTTATTGCACGTAATGCCAGACTGATTTAGGTACCTGACCGACGTCAAACAGACGACCGCCGGAGATGAGCTCCGCACGACGGTGGTCTGCTGCACGGTACATATTGATAATGTCGTTATCGTCGGTGAGCGTGTAGTTAAGATGATCGAATAGTTTTTCCAGACTTTCGAGTGAACTAATTTTACGGAATTTTAATAAGTAATCCTGAACAGTCATAAAGAGCGATCCATATATAAAATAATACCAACGGAGTAGTAAATATTAAGAAATAAACAATGTGCACAGGTAAAAGCGGATTTGCGCGCAAATGTAAGAAGAGTATGCATACCTGTGAAAAAGCAGGCGCTATGTACGCTTGCGGCAAGGTTAGCGCGCTTCGCAATCGCAGGCAATACGCGCGGGAGCGGGATGCGGCATAATTCGCTTTTTTTGACAGAATTGGATCTTTTACAGCCGGACCCAGCAATGCGTGAATGTGAACTGCGGGTCGAAAAAGGCTGATGACGCTTATTTTTTCTGCACTGCTGCAATTGGCTCCGGTGGCTGGTAATTGTCAATATGATTGGCAATACCCAGCAGGATCACGGAGACCGCAAGAACAATCCAACCTGCTAACTCAATAAGGCGATTCATTACTGATGACATTTGCTTTGATTTATCCATAAACACAGGCCGCAAATGTTACTAATCTCTCCATAATACAGCAAGAAGATTGGGAACGATTTCTGCCACTTTTTCGCGGCAAATTCGCCTTAAGAAGCATATGTTTGACTTAAGTTAATAAACAACCTTTGTAGCGCAAAGGTTATTAAACTATTGAGACGTTGCAAGGTATGGTGTGAAATAGGTCGGTCTGAATTGAGAGGCAATAACATGAGTGACAACATCCGCGTTGGGCTAATCGGCTATGGTTACGCCAGTAAAACCTTCCATGCCCCCCTGATTGTGGGCACACCGGGCCTGGAACTGGCTGTGGTGTCCAGTAGTGATGAAGCAAAAGTGAAGGCCGACTGGCCTACAGTGACGGTTGTTGCTGAACCGAAGCACCTTTTTAACGATCCTAATATTGACCTGATTGTGATCCCTACCCCAAATGACACGCACTTCCCGTTAGCGAAGGCTGCACTGGAAGCGGGTAAACATGTGGTTGTTGATAAACCTTTCACCGTGACACTGTCACAAGCTCGTGAGCTGGATGCACTTGCGCGTAGTCTGGGACGCGTACTCTCTGTTTTCCATAACCGGCGCTGGGACAGTGATTTTCTGACTTTGAAAGCGTTATTGGCGGATGGTGTTTTGGGCGAAGTTGCCTATTTTGAATCCCACTTCGATCGTTTCCGCCCACAGGTTCGTGACCGTTGGCGTGAACAAGGCGGTCCGGGAAGCGGTATTTGGTATGATTTAGCGCCACATCTTTTGGATCAGGCGATTAATCTGTTTGGTTTGCCGGTCAGTATGACGGTGGATCTGGCGCAACTGCGTCCGGGGGCGCAATCGACAGATTACTTCCATGCCATTCTGACGTATCCGCAGCGTCGTGTGATTTTGCATGGAACCATGCTGGCGGCCGCAGAATCGGCCCGCTATATCGTGCACGGCTCACGTGGGAGCTACGTCAAGTATGGTCTTGATCCACAGGAAGAACGTCTGAAAAATGGTGAGCGTCTGCCTCAGGAAGACTGGGGTTACGACATGCGCGATGGTGTATTGACGCGAGTTGAAGGCGATGAGCGGGTTGAAGAGACCTGGCTGACCGTGCCGGGCAATTACCCGGCATACTATGCAGGCATCCGTGATGCGCTGAACGGTAACGGTGAAAACCCGGTCCCGGCGAGACAAGCGATCCAGATTATGGAGCTGATTGAGCTTGGTATTGAGTCCGCGAAACACCGCTCTACGCTATGCCTTGCCTGATAAGGCAAATGCCGGATGGCGATGCCCTGGCATCTTATCCGGCCCACAATGCAACGCCACGTAGGCCGGATAAGCGTTACGCTGCGGCGACTTTCTCGCGCAGCGTACGTTTCTCTTCGTTACTCAGGAATGCCATTTCCAGACCATTGATTTGTGCCTGGCGGATCTGTTCGCGAGTTAAACCTGCGGCAGGCGCGGCAATAGTGTACTCGTGAATAATATCGACACCCTGAACAGCCGGGTCGTCCGTATTCAGACTGGCCACAACGCCATGTTCAAGGAATGTTTTCAGCGGATGGGTCGCCAGCGCAGCGACGGTGCTGGTCTGAATGTTCGATGTCAGGCAGGATTCAATGCCGATACGATGCTCGGCGAGGTAATCCATCAACGCACGATCTTCGACCGCTTTAACACCATGGCCAATGCGTTCAGCGCCCAATTCTTTTATGGCCTGCCAGATGCTTTCTGGTCCGGCGGCTTCGCCGGCATGCACCGTGATATGCCAGCCTGCATCGCGTGCCTGGTTGAAGTGTGACAGGAACAAACTACCCGGGAAGCCCAGTTCGTCACCGGCCAAATCCAGCGCAGTAATATGATCACGGTGTGCTAACAGCGCATCAAGTTCCTGCAGGCAGGCGGCTTCGCCGAAGGTACGACTCATAATGCCAATTAAACGCGCTTCAACGCCAAAGGCTTTGCAGCCTTCGCGAACGCCTGCAATTACGGCTTCAACCACGCCTGCTACAGGGAGTTGGTGGGCCATTGCCATGTAGCCAGGGGAAAAACGTAGTTCAACATAGTGCAGGCCGTTGCGTGCGGCATCCTCAATATTTTCAAACGCGACGCGGCGGCAGGCGTCCAGCGAGGCCAGAACCTTTACGCCCCAGTCCAGTTTGGATAAAAAGCTGACCAAATCAGGCTCGGTTGACGTCACTTGCACATGAGGAATCAACGTTTCCAGCGTCTGTGCCGGGAGGGTTAAATTAAACTGGCGACCCAGATCGAGAATCGTTTGGGCACGGATGTTACCATCAAGGTGGCGATGGACGTCGGTTAAGGGGAGAGAAGTATCAATCATGGTCGCACTCGTATTTTTAGGTAAAGTGCAGGGCATTATACAACAGAATCATAATTCTCTAAAAACTTTGAATAAAGTGCGCCAACACTTTGTAAAAGTGGAACATTGTGGACATATATTTCAGGTTTTCAATGAGTCAGGCGATCGGCGCGCTATCCTGGTCAATGGTAGCCTTCTCCGTCAGATACTTTGCCGCGAAAGACATAGTAGCTCCATGCTGTATACATCAGAATGACCGGAATAATAATAAGCGTGCCAACCAGCATAAACATCTGGCTTGCAGGGGGAGCCGCTGCATCCCACAAGGTAACATGCGGCGGAATAATATAGGGCCACAGGCTGATACCTAAGCCGCTAAATCCCAGAAAGATCAATCCCAGCGTCAGGATAAAAGGTCGTGCATGGCTGGTGTTGTCGCTGCTCAGACGCCAAATCCACAGGCTGATTATCGTCACCAGAATGGGGACCGGCACAAACCAGTAGAAATTAGGTAGCGTGAACCAGCGTTCTGCAATGTATTGCAAGTTAAGGGGTGTCCAGATGCTGACCACGGCAATAACCGCCAGCAGAGCGAGCAGAACATGGCGCGTTAATTTACGCATCCGTTCCTGAAGCTCGCCATCGCTTTTCATTATCAGCCAGGTGCTGCCGAGTAACAGATAGGCGGCAACCAGTCCGAGGCCGCAAAATACATTAAATGGGGTCAACCAATCCAATGCCGACCCGGTAAAGCGACGGTCTGCTATATCGAAACCGTTAATCACGGCGCCAACAACGATCCCCTGACTCACGGTCGCCAGCAACGATCCACCGGCAAATGCGTAGTCCCAAAATAGCCGATGCGACGGCGTGGCTTTAAAGCGAAACTCAAACGCCACACCGCGAAAAATCAACCCAATTAGCATCATCGTGAGTGGAATTGCCAGTGCGTCAGCAATCACAGCATAAGCCAGAGGGAAGGCGCCAAAGAGACCGGCCCCACCGAGCACCAGCCAGGTTTCATTCCCGTCCCAGACGGGGGCCACACTGTTCACCATCACATCTCGTTCGCCGGGGGGATGTACAATGCTAAACAACATACCAATGCCCAAATCGAAACCATCCATTACGATGTACATCAGCGTGGCAAAGACAATGATAATAAACCAGATTACGGTGATATCGATGTCCATCAGATTTTCTCCTCTTCATCCGTTACCGGTTCTGCGGCGGAAAGCGGACGCGCAGGGGTGCCATCGGTTTGTGAGGTCAGTTCACTGACCGGCTGAGGACCTTTTTTAATCAGTCTGAATATGTAGTGGTAACCCACGCCAAAGACGGTGCTGTAAACGACGATAAATACCAGCAAACTGATGACCATTTGCGTTGTACTGTGCAACGAAACGGCATCACGGGTGCGCAAAAAGCCGTATACGACCCAGGGCTGGCGGCCAACCTCCGTGGTCACCCAACCGGCCAATAAGGCCAATAGTCCGGCAGGCCCCATCAAGAGTGCAAACCATTGGAATGGACGGGAATGGTACAGGCGCTTGCGCCA
The DNA here is from genome assembly GCF_005281355.1 of Citrobacter sp. wls615. Lineage (NCBI taxonomy): Bacteria > Pseudomonadati > Pseudomonadota > Gammaproteobacteria > Enterobacterales > Enterobacteriaceae > Citrobacter > Citrobacter sp. wls615. The sequence goes on from NZ_SZXM01000019.1 coordinate 39,519, forward strand.
ACGTAACCAGACACTGCAGATACCCAGGACGATCATCAACACGCCCATGCCAACCATGATGCGAAACGACCAAAATACAATCGCGGAGTTGGGGCGATCTTCCTTGGGAAAATCCTTCAGCGCAGGAACCTGCTTGTCCAGACTATGGGTCAGAATCAGACTGCCCAGCGCAGGGATCGCCAGAGCGTATTTGGTGCGCTCTTCCTCCATGTCAGGCATGCCAAACAGCGTCAATGGCGTTGCCTCTCCGGGGGGGTTCTCCCAGTGCCCCTCAATGGCCGCTATTTTTGCAGGCTGATGCTCAAGGGTATTGAGGCCATGCATATCTCCAACAACCGCCTGAATAGGGGCGACAATCAGAGCCATCCACAGCGCCATCGAAAACATTTTACGAATGGCAGGGGTATCGTTACCCCGCAGTAAATGCCAGGCGGCAGATGCGCCAACGAACATCGCGCTACTCAGAAAAGCAGCAATCGACATATGCAATAAGCGATACGGAAAGGAAGGATTAAATACGATAGCCAGCCAATCCTGGGGAATGACATGCCCATTTTCGAGGCTAAAACCTTGAGGTGTTTGCATCCAACTATTGGAAGCCAGGATCCAGAAGGTAGATAGCAACGTGCCCAGCGCCACCATACAGGTGGTGAAGAAATGCAGCGCTGGAGATACTTTGTTCCAGCCGAATAGCATTACGCCAAGGAAGCCCGCTTCGAGGAAAAAGGCGGTCAGGACTTCATAAAGCAGCAGTGGTCCGGTAATACTGCCGGCAAATTGCGAAAAGCCGCTCCAGTTGGTACCAAACTGATAAGCCATCACCAGGCCGGATACGACACCCATCCCAAAATTGACGGCGAAGATTTGCAGCCAGAAATTATAGAGCGAGCGCCAGAGATTGTTTCGCGTGCGCAGCCACATCCCCTCCAGCACCACCAGATAGCTGGCCAGTCCAATCGTAATCGCGGGAAAAAGAATATGGAAAGAGACAGTGAAGGCGAACTGAAAACGGGCTAAATAAAAAGCGTCAAGTTCAGGCACGGTACAGACCCCATCCGAGTAAACTCTGCCTGAAGCAGAGCGTAATGAGATTATTTTTTGGCTACAACGCCGTCAGCGTCAGACCGTAAGAGAAATTGTTCTGTCGTTTGCGGAATATGTTTAACCAGCCAGTCGGCCATCTCACGTTCTTCTGCGAGAATCGTTTCGATAGCGGGGATAGAGGCGGTATCACCGACCTTTTTGGCAGCGGCCAAAAGCGATGTGTAGCAGGCTATTTCAAATTGCTCGAATACATAGCCGCTGATTGCGCCTTTTACAATTTCGTCAGAAGGAAACATGCCGCCAATCGACTGGCCAAAAGCGGCCATTTTACTCATGGAGTCTTTTAATACAGAACGCGAAATATCGTTTCGATCGAGGATCTCTTCCAGCAGGGTAATTTGCCTTTTTGTTTCATTAATATGTTGCTCAATTCTGGCACGCAAATCAGGATAATTATCGATACGACTCGCCATCGATTCCAGCATTGACTCCGCTTGCTTTTCCATCGCGTGCGCATCGCGTAGCCAGTCATGGTAATGTTCTAAGTGATTCATCGTAATTTCCTCGAGTCAGTATGGTTATCGTTTTTCAGCGTCTTTATTAATGTTACCAACCGCCAGATCGGTTAATTTCAGATCGGTTTGTTTCTCTTCTTCAAGCGTTTCTGCGAGGAGTTTTACGGCTTTTTTATATCCCAGTTGTTCTGCCAGGGTTGCCAGTGTGCCGTAGCTGGCAATTTCATAATGTTCCACTTTCTGGGCGGCTGCGATTAATGCTGCATCGCGTACTTCATTTTTCTCGGTGCTTTCAATAACCTCATTAGCCTCTTCAATTAAGCCTTCCATCGCCACACATTTCATGCGTTTAATCTTAATTCCCGGTTCTTGCTCAACGATTTGGTCAATACGTTCAATTTGCCCCTGGGTTTCTTCCAGGTGGGCATTAAACGCTTTGCTGAGTTTTTCGCTTGAGGCGGCTCTGGCGAGTTTAGCCAGTCCGCGCGTTAACTGTTTTTCAGCGCTATAGGTATCTGAAAGTAGATGAATAAATACGTCTTCAATGCTTTTCATATGCATATCAATATCCTTTAGAGGTTAAAAATAACTGCGAGCCCCATACAGACCCGCAGGACACTCTTTTAATTAAAAGATGAAAATAACGCTAACTATCAGGAGTTGTCAGACTTACGGCCACCGCCGTGGCTGCTTTGCCCACCTTTTTTACCTGCTTCAGATGCGCGTTGTGGATCGTTTTTGAAGTTACCACCGCTATGTTGACCGCCTTTACGGCCCGCTTCTGATGCTTTTTCTCGGTCTTCTGCGAAGTTACCGGAACCACCACGATGCTCTGCCATATATCACCTCATATATCGGTTATGTCAGTCAGATACAAAAAATAATTTCGTATCCGTCGTTGTTCAAGGCTTAAAGTTAGCGGCTATTTGTATTAAGTCAAATTTAATGTTGATAGGCGAATCAGTCCGTATTGATAATTTTCAATGGATTGCGGGAAATACCGCTTCGCTTATTATGAATGATGTTTGATTAATAAATAATCGTAACCGTCTGAGAGTTAGAGGGAATAAAAATATGAGTGCTCAATCAGGATTATTCTTGTAAATTTTCTTAAATTATAAATAAATTATAAAACCGAAGCGCTCCGCTCAGACATAAAATAGCATTATTAAATGTCATGATATTCATTTTTGTCTACGCTCACCTTCTTTCCCCGGTGCAAGGGATAACGCGGCCTTTTCGACGATGCTGGATGAACAGGGTGGTAAAGCGTCAGGTAGAGAAGGCGCGCAATGAGGTTTTCATTGCGCAAACCTGTTTAACGTATTGTACGGATAGCGTTAATCAACCCCTGAACGCCTTTTTCAAGTTTTGAGCGCGGACATCCGGCATTCAGGCGCACAAAACCGCGTCCTTCTTCGCCGTAGGTGTACCCTGGCATGATGGCAACTTTCTGCTGGTGGATAAGCGCTTCCTGTAATGCGCGATCATCAATGTTAAGCGGACGCAGGTCAATCCACGCCAGATAGGTAGATTGTGGAACCTGCCAGCTCAGTTCGGGGAATGCGGCATTAAGCTCGCGGGCGACGTAATGCAGATTGCTGGCAAGATAATCCCGCAGCGCATCAAGCCAGCTTGCGCCCTGTTGATAGGCGGCAATATGAGCTGTCAGCGCCAGCACCGCAGGTGAGGAAAGACCATCGCGACCTTTTAATGCGCTGAGATAATCGTTACGGCTTTGAGCGTCTTCAATAATCCCGTAAGCCCCGGTCAGTGCCGGAATATTAAAACTTTTTGAGCCGGAAGTGAGCAGCGCCCAGCTGTCACGCGCGACGTTACTCCAGGGGATATGCGGCTGATCCCCCCATACCATATCCATATGGATCTCATCGGAAATGACTTTTACACCATGGCGCTGACACAGTTCCGCCATGGTTTCCAGTTCGTCGCGCCTCCACACCTTGCCCGTCGGATTTTGTGGGCTACAGAGCAGAAGAATTTTGCTCTCTGGACGAGACAGGGCATTCTCCAGTGCGGTCATGTCGCAGTACCAACCGTCAGTACGTTTTTCCAGTTCGACAGCGCGCACCACGCGCTGATTACCCTCAATAGCTTTGTAAAACGCGTCGTAAGCCGGGGTGTGAATAACCACCGCATCACCCGCGGAAGACCACTGGCGAATCAGCTCTGACACCATATAGATGACCGAGGGACCATATACCAGCGACTGAGGATCGATTTTTGTATTGTGACGCGTCAGAAACCAGTGCTGAATAGCCGCCAAAAGTTCATCATTTTTCCAACGGCTGTAACCCAACACGCCATGGGACAGGCGCTGGGTAAGCGCCTCAAGAATGCAGGGGGCAGTGGCAAAATCCATGTCAGAGATGGTGAACGGCAGAAGATCGGCTGAGCCAAAACGGTCGGCAACATAATCCCACTGGGTACACCAGGTGCCGTGTCGGTCCACAACCTTAGAAAAATCAAACATATTGTTGTCCTTAAGCCTGTACGGTGTTCATCAGAACCGCGATTTCGTCTTTCACTGACTGGACCTGCGGACCAATAACAACCTGAAGGTTATGCTGATTGAGTTGTACTACGCCAATGGCACGATTGTCCTTCAGAGCTTGTACGTTAACAAGCGACATATCTTTCACTGACAAGCGCAGACGAGTAATGCAGTTATCCAGGCTAACAATGTTTTCCGCGCCGCCCAACGCCGCCAGAATAGCTGGCACGTTATAACCCGATTTACCTGGCGCTCCAGCCATCACTTTTTCGATAGTGCTGGCCATTTCGACTTCGCGACCCGGTGTCTTCAGATTGAAGCGCGTGATGGCGAAGCGGAAGATAACGTAATACACCGCAAACCAGATAGCTGCGACGACAGGGACCAGATACCACTTGGTAGACAATCCATGCAGGATGCCGAATACCACGAAGTCGATCAGGTTACCGTCAGTGTTACCGATGGTAACGCCAAGCACCGCCATCACGGTAAAGCCGAGACCGGTAAGCAAAGCATGGATCACGTACAGAACCGGAGCCACGAACAGAAACAAGAACTCGAGAGGTTCGGTCGTACCACCAATTACACAGGCAATCAGACCGGAAATTAATAATCCTTTAATTTTATGACGATTCTCTGGACGTGCGCAGTGGTACATCGCTAACGCTGCACCCGGTAACCCGCCGAGGAACGCCGGCATTTTACCCTGGGACAGGAAGCGGGTTGCGCTTTCAGAGAAACCTTGCGTTGTCGGACAGCTCAATTGAGCCTGGAAAATAGTCAATGCACCGCTCACGCTATGACCACAGACTTCCTGCGTGCCGCCCGCTTCGGTAAAGCGGATCAATGCCACCAGAATATGATGCAGACCAAAAGGCAACAACAGACGTTCGCCGGTACCAAACAGCATAGGACCAAATTCACCTGCACTGTTGATGATGTGACCGAGTCCGGTAATGCCCATGGCGAAAACCGGCCAAATCAGGGGAATAACCAGACCGACCAGGCCCATCACCACCGAGGAGATGATGGGAACGAAGCGAGTGCCGCCGAAGAAGGCCAGGGCATCCGGCAGACGAATGTTATGGAAGCGTTCATGCAGCATCCAGACGATGATCCCAGCGATGACGGCGCCGAGGATCCCTGTGTCGATCGACTGGATCCCCAGAATATTTTGCACGTTGTTGGCTTTCAGGATCGCCGCATCAGTGGTGGGTAAGATGCCTTTGGCGGTTAACCAGAAGTTGACGGCAAGGTTCATTACCGCGTAACCGACAAAACCGGCAAACGCCGCCACGCCTTTATTCTCGCGCGCCAGGCCAAGAGGAATGGCAATACAGAACATCACCGGTAGGAAGCTAAACGCAAATGAGCCAACTTTGCTCATCCAGGTAAAGATGGCCTGTAGCACCGGATTTCCTAACACCGGGATTAACGTTAAGACATCGTGGCTGCTTAACGAACTGCCAATCCCTAACATGATCCCGCAAAATGAGAGCAGAGCCACGGGCAACATAAAGGTTTTGCCCAACTGCTGGAAAAATTCCCATAACGTTATTTTTGGTGTGGTTCTCGTCGTCATTAAACGACTCCTTGTAAAATCAGACTGGCTAATGATGGCGAGAAGATAAAACGTTTTACCTAATTTTAGTGCGGTATAAATCACATTATCGAACGATAATAGAGGGTATAAATATAAGTGATTGATAAAACGTTTTATCGGTCACGTTATCAGGGAGTTTTCTGTTTTTATGGCTATAGCCAAAAAAATAACGATCCATGATGTTGCGCTGGCTGCGGGGGTTTCGGTCAGTACCGTCTCATTGGTACTCAGCGGCAAAGGACGTATTTCATCAGCAACCGGTGAGCGGGTAAATGCAGCCATTGAGCAACTGGGGTTTGTGCGTAATCGGCAAGCATCAGCCCTGCGCGGTGGGCAGAGCGGGGTCGTGGGTTTGATTGTGCGCGATCTTTCTACGCCGTTTTACGCCGAGCTGACGGCGGGGCTGACGGAAGCATTAGAAGCCCAGGGGCGCATGGTCTTCTTACTGCATGGCGGCAAAGACGGCGAACAGCTGACGCAGCGCTTCACACTGTTACTTAATCAAGGGGTTGATGGCGTGGTGATCGCTGGGGCCGCAGGCAGCAGTGACGCGCTACAACAACTGGCCGCTGAGAAAGGGATCCCGGTGGTGTTTGCGTCACGCGCCAGCTATATGGATGACGTTGACACCGTCAGACCTGATAACATGCAGGCCGCGCAACTTCTGGTTGAACAACTGATACGTCATGGGCATCAGCGCATTGCCTGGCTGGGCGGGCAAAGCTCTTCATTAACCCGGGCAGAGCGCGTCGGCGGGTATTGTGCGACATTGTTAAAGTATGGTTTGCCGTTTCATAGCGACTGGGTGCTGGAGTGTTCATCCAGCCAAAAGCAGGCCGCGGAAGAGGTGACGGCGCTGTTACGCCGGAATCCCACAATCAGTGCGGTGGTGTGCTACAACGAAACCATTGCCGTAGGCGCCTGGTTTGGCCTGATGAGAGCAGGGCGACAGAGCGGTGAAACAGGCGTGGATCGCTACTTTGAACAGCAAATATCATTGGCCGGATTTGCTGATGTGGCGGAAAGCGCGCTGGATGACATTCCCATCATTTGGGCTTGCACGCCTGCCCGTGAAATGGGATACACCCTTGCGGAACGCATGCTACAACGCATTGGCCACGATGAAAGCCATTCGCGCAATCTGACGCTTGCCGCCCGACTGGTCGTCGCGAAATAAAAAAAGCCCGATAAGCAATGTTATCGGGCCTGTCGTAACGGATATTTACTGTTGCGGGGCTGCAGGAGCATCCGGCTCAGCAAAGGCAGGCATACCGAACATGCCAACAAACTCATCCAGCGACATTTTCTGTCCGTTAAGTGTTACCTGACCGTTCGCATATTGCAGGCTGGAACCGATAACGTTGTCCTGCAGCGTCGTAATACGGAACATCTGACCCATCGCCGCGAGGCCATTAACCTGCTGCTTCGCCAGACCCGCCGCTTCTTCCTGCTGATATCCTTCCAGTTTGGCAATCTGCGTCATGAATTCAGTCGCCATATCGACAGGGATCGTCAGCTTAGCATCCAGTGATTTGACGGAGCGATCCACTTCCTGGGCCAGCGTTTGCGGCTCTACGGTGTTTGCGGTCGGATCTTTTAGTAGTAGAGACAAATTAAAGGCGGTTTCACCTTTCGCATTTTTCCAGCTCAGCGGCGCAATAGTGATAACCGGTTCGCCTTTCATCAGAATCGGCAGGGCATTAAAGAAGGCTTCGGTGACTTTCTGCTGATATAGCTCCGGGTTTTGCACCACATCGATTTGTGACATCAACGCCTTGGTTTGGGCGCTATACTGCTGACTGAACTGGTGCAGGGCTTCACCATCAATCTGGCCCACTTTCAGCGTCAGTTTGCCGCTACCCATATCCTGGCCCTGCAGTTTAAGGCTGTTCAGGGTGTAATCCAGTTGGCTGTTGACGGTTTTACCCTCGTTGATCAGATCGGATTTACCATCGATACTCATGCCTTCCAGAACCGCCAACTCTTTACCCTCGACTGCAATCGACAGTTTTTCGAGTGACAACTTCTGGTCGCCAATACGCTCACCAAAGCTGGCGATACTGCTGGAACCCTCAGTTTTCAGGTTATTGAAGGTAATTTGTACTTTCTGGTTGTACTCATTGACCGCATTAACCAGACCACTTTGCGCATCGCCAGTTAGCGAAACTGCATTACCGTCTTTGTCAGCCGTAAACTGGAATTCCCCGCCGCTGAAGGCCACTTTTTCATCGCCATTCTCGTAGTTCAGCGGTTTGAGGGAGAGATCGGAACGGGTATCGCCGCTGTAACCGATACGGGAGTTAATGACGAATGGTGTTTCGCCTTTGGCAATATCGAACAGTGGTTTGGTGACGTCGTTATTCACCAACGTTGTTTTCACCGAGGCCATAGCGGGAACCAGATTCAGCGATTTCAGCTGTGCGAGCGGGAAAGGACCGTGATCAACTGTTTCATTAAGGACGATGCTTTGCCCTGGCTTCAGCCAGGAATCTTGCTGCCCGGTGATGGGTTTAACCACCAGTTGCAGTTGGCTATTGAACACGCCGCGCTGATAGTTTTGATAACTCAGTTCAATGCCCGCCTCAGGGGAGTAGCGTTTCAACTGATTGTTTGCCTGTGTCACCATCTCGGCGAGATGCGTTTCGAGTTTTTTACCTGTGTACCAGGCACCGCCCGTCCAGACGATACCCAGTGCAACCACTACACCCGCAGCTACCAGCGATTTTTTCATTTTGATATCCATAAAATAAAACCAGGCGTTTGAAGACGCCTGGAGGAGTGACTTGTCTTTAACTCACTACAGCTTAGCAAGAGTTGTTAAAAATATCAGTATCTTGCTACAGCTTGTTATAAACCCGAGCTAAACGGCCCTTGCCGCTGACGTTTACCGGCGATTCATTCGCACTAATAAAGGCCGACTCACCCGGCTGCAGGACCAGACGCTGCTCACCTTTGCTCAACACGGCTTCACCCTCAATGCAGAACAGAATTGCGGCGCTTTGCTGGCCGATCTCTGCACCAGTGGCCGTTAACTCATGTAGGGAGAAGGCGAAATCGTCGACCGGAATAGGGAAGTCCAGTTCACCATCTGTTTTAACCGGTGTGTTCAGCAACTGGTTTGCAGGCTTAGCGACAAACTTAACGTTGGCGACCAGTTCCGGGATATCAATGTATTTTGGCGTTAGCCCAGCGCGCAGCACGTTGTCCGAGTTCGCCATCACCTCCAGCGCCACACCTTGCAGGTAGGCGTGCGGGGTCTCGGCAAACAAGAACATGGCCTCGCCGGGATTGAGTTTAACCACGTTGAGCAGCAGTGGGGAAAAGAGTCCGCTGTCGTTAGGGTAGAAGTCGGCGATCAGGCGGATGGTTTGCCAGGGTTCGCCCTGCTGACTGTTCAGCGCCGATTTCAGGATCGCCAGCGCGTGGGATTTCTCCTCATCCTGCATATTCAGCAAGCTGGCGAAGAGATAGCTCAAACGCTCTGCACTTGGCTCCTGCAGGAAATGCGCAATAGCCGGATGCGCAGCGGAAACAGGTTGTAATAACGCAACAATATCGGAGAACTCACGAAAGGCGTTCATCGCCAGGAAAGGCGTTAAAGCAAAAACCAGTTCTGGTTTGTGGTTAGGATCTTTGTAGTTGCGCTCGGCGGCATCCATCGGGATCCCGGCGGCGTTTTCTTTGGCAAACCCGATTTCAGAATTGTGTTTGTTAGGATGAACCTGAATCGAAAGAGGTTGCGCAGCACAGAGCACTTTAAACAGGAAGGGCAGTTCACCAAAGCGTTCGGCAACGGCATCGCCTAATAGCGCGGATTTATCGCTTTCAATAACGTCGCGTAAAGCAACCGTCTGACCATCAGCGCTCTGAACTTGCGAACTGCTTTTTGGGTGCGCCCCCATCCAAAGTTCAGCCATCGGTTGCTGAGTTGGGTTGGCAATCCCATAAAGTTCCGTTAACGCAGTTTTACTTCCCCAAGCGTAGTTCTGCACTGAGTTGATGAGTTTTTGCATTCTCAAGCCCTGTTTGAATGTGGAATTTTCTCTGGCTATTAAACCAAGAAACCCTGAGGGAAGTAACCTGCACATGTAAAAAGTCGTACTTGTCTCAGTTTTTGTTAAAAAATTGTGTAGGATATGGTGACTCGCTTTTAATACCCTGAGTAATTCCGGTTGCAGAAAGCCTTACCTTCTCCAACCCGACCTACGGCAGGGAAGCAGGGCAACGGAACATCTGCCCAGAGAATAACCAGACCGAGCAGTAAGTGAGAGCACAATGTCAAACAAACCCTTTCATTATCAGCATCCTTTCCCCCTGAAAAAGGATGATACCGACTATTATCTGCTGACCAGCGACTATGTATCCGTTGCCGAATTCGAAGGGCAAGAGGTTATTAAAGTCGCGCCGCAAGCGCTAACCCTGCTGGCTCGCCAGGCTTTTCATGATGCTTCGTTTATGCTGCGTCCAGCGCATCAGCAACAGGTTGCCGATATCCTGCGTGATCCTGAGGCCAGTGAAAACGACAAATATGTGGCCCTGCAATTCCTGCGCAACTCCGACATCGCGGCGAAAGGTATTTTGCCGACCTGTCAGGATACCGGCACAGCGATAATCGTGGGTAAAAAAGGTCAGCGTGTCTGGACCGGCGGCGGTGATGAAGCGGCACTGGCGCGAGGGGTCTATAACACCTATATCGAAGACAACCTGCGCTATTCACAAAACGCCGCGCTGGATATGTACAAAGAAGTGAACACCGGCACCAACCTGCCAGCGCAGATTGACTTGTATACCGTTGACGGCGATGAATACAAATTCCTGTGTATTGCCAAAGGCGGTGGTTCGGCAAACAAAACCTATCTGTACCAGGAAACCAAAGCGCTGCTCACGCCGGGCAAATTAAAAAATTACCTGGTCGAGAAGATGCGTACGTTGGGAACAGCGGCTTGCCCGCCGTATCACATCGCGTTTGTGATTGGTGGTACGTCGGCGGAAGCCACGCTGAAAACCGTCAAACTGGCTTCGGCGAAATACTACGATGAACTGCCGACCGAAGGTAACGAGCATGGTCAGGCATTCCGCGATGTGGAGCTGGAAAAAGAACTGTTGATAGAAGCGCAGAATTTGGGACTGGGCGCCCAGTTTGGCGGCAAATATTTTGCTCATGATATCCGTGTGATCCGTCTGCCGCGTCATGGCGCGTCGTGTCCGGTTGGTATGGGTGTTTCTTGCTCAGCCGATCGAAATATCAAAGCTAAGATCAACCGTGAAGGTATCTGGATCGAAAAACTGGAGCATAATCCGGGTAAATACATACCAGAAGAGCTGCGTCAGGCAGGCGAAGGCGAAGCGGTGCGTGTTGACCTCAATCGGCCAATGAAAGAGATCCTGGCTCAGTTGTCGCAATATCCGGTGTCCACGCGTCTGTCGCTCAACGGAACCATTATTGTTGGTCGTGATATTGCGCATGCGAAACTGAAAGAACGTCTGGATAACGGCGAAAGTTTGCCGCAGTATGTTAAAGATCACCCGATCTATTACGCCGGCCCGGCAAAAACGCCTGAAGGCTATGCATCAGGCTCGCTAGGCCCAACCACTGCCGGGCGTATGGACTCGTATGTTGACCAGCTTCAGGCCGCGGGTGGGAGCATGATCATGCTGGCGAAAGGCAACCGTAGCCAGCAGGTGACCGACGCCTGTCATAAGCATGGCGGCTTCTATTTAGGCAGTATTGGCGGCCCCGCAGCGGTGCTTGCCCAAGGCAGTATCAAGAGTCTGGAATGCGTGGAATATCCTGAACTGGGGATGGAAGCCATCTGGAAAATTGAAGTGGAAGATTTCCCGGCGTTTATCCTGGTGGATGACAAAGGTAATGATTTCTTCAAGCAAATTCAGACGTCGCAGTGCGCACGCTGCGTTAAGTAACGTCAGCCGCCCTTTGGGGCGGTTTTTTTTTACCGCACGAACCACCAAACGACGGTTTAATCCTCGTTAATACTGATAAGACCAATGCAAGTGGGCAATGTCGAAACATAACCTAATCAATTGTTAATGTAAGGAGCAGGTAATGGTAACGGTACGCCGCGAGAATGATTCAATGGGCGCAATTGATGTTCCTGCCGATAGGCTTTGGGGCGCGCAAACCCAACGGTCGCTGGAGCATTTTCGTATCTCTACGGAGAAAATGCCGGTCTCGCTGATCCACGCGCTGGCGCTGACGAAACGGGCGGCAGCAAAGGTTAATTTAGATCTCGGGCTGCTGGCGGAGGATAAAGCCACCGCGATAATGCAGGCCGCAGATGAGGTATTGGCGGATAAACATCGCGATGAGTTTCCGTTGGCCATTTGGCAGACAGGTTCCGGCACGCAAAGCAATATGAATATGAACGAGGTGCTGGCAAACCGTGCCAGCGAATTGCTGGGCGGCGTGCGGGGAATGGAGCGAAAAATTCACCCCAACGATGATGTTAATAAAAGCCAAAGCTCGAATGATGTCTTTCCGACTGCGATGCATGTTGCCGCACTGTTGGCGCTACGCAAATCACTGATCCCACAATTAACGGTGTTGACCAAAACGCTCAGTGATAAATCCCACGCTTTTGCCGATATCGTCAAAATTGGCCGGACGCATCTGCAAGATGCAACCCCGCTTACGCTTGGCCAGGAAATTTCCGGCTGGGTCGCAATGCTCGAACATAACCTCAGACACATTGAAAACAGTTTACCTCATGTGGCGGAACTTGCGCTGGGGGGAACCGCGGTGGGAACTGGGCTGAACACCCATCCGGAATATGCTCGTCGGGTTGCGGATGAACTGCGGGTAATTACCTGCGCGCCGTTTGTTACCGCACCGAATAAATTTGAAGCACTGGCGACCTGCGATGCGTTGGTTCACGCGCATGGCGCGCTGAAAGGTCTGGCGGCATCGCTGATGAAAATCGCCAACGATGTACGCTGGCTGGCATCCGGTCCGCGCTGTGGTATTGGTGAAATTTCAATTCCTGAAAACGAGCCGGGTAGCTCCATTATGCCGGGTAAGGTCAATCCGACTCAGTGTGAGGCGCTGACTATGCTGTGCTGCCAGGTGATGGGCAATGATGTTGCCATTAATATGGGCGGGGCGTCAGGTAACTTTGAGCTTAACGTATATCGACCGATGGTCATCCACAACTTCCTGCAATCAGTGCGTTTGCTGGCGGACGGGATGGAAAGCTTTAACGAGCACTGCGCGACGGGAATTGAACCCAATCGTGAGCGAATCGACCAGTTACTCAACGAGTCGCTGATGCTGGTTACTGCACTCAATACCCATATTGGTTACGACAAAGCCGCCGAGATAGCCAAAAAAGCGCACAAGGAAGGGCTGACGTTAAAAGCATCTGCCCTTGCGCTGGGATATTTAACCGAAGCGGAGTTCGACAGCTGGGTACGGCCGGAACTGATGGTTGGCAGCATGCGGCCAGGCAGTTAATCCGCAACGTACAGGTGCAGTCGGGGAATAATCAATCTCAACGGCTGCGCCTGAGGTTTAAAACGATGCTGAACGTTGTCGGCATCGTAATTCAGTAACTCGCCGATATCGGGTACTGTCATGCCGTTGTCGTTGTTGATTAGCGCAATCAATGGCGTCGGGCAGGCGTATTGCACCTGTTTTTGTTCTCCTTTGTACCACACGCGAGCGATGGGCTGCACTTTTACCGGTCTTTTAATCTTCAGTTTTGCCTGCTGTGGCAGGGCTGCAATGTCCTGATATTCCCGCTCCAGCTTTGCCTGCCACTCTTCACGCGTCCAGGGATGTACGCTGCGCGGCGACGTCAGACTCTTTTCCAGTTGCTGCAGGACTTCATCGCGCTTCAGGTTTTTAATGATGTGCTTGTTAGCCCACCCAAAGCGCAGGGTGGCGGGTTCTTTCACCAGCGTGAGGGTACGGTAGGCATTCAGCGTAATCAGTCCCGGCAGGTGGCGATGCACCCATTCGAAACGTGCCGCCGGCGCCAGTTCCGATTCCACAGTGACAATGCGCTCAAACGTTGTTTTCAACTGGTTAATACGCTGTATTTGTTCTTCCAGAGCACACTGTGCCGCGTTATCCACCTGATAGCACAACACGCCAGGAAGACGGACGGCCGCTTTGCTGCTGCGGTTCTCAGATTGCTGCTGAATAAACAGATGGCGATAGTGACGCAGTGCCAGCGATTCAGCTTCTTTGCCTAAATGTTGTTTTACATCGATGCTCTGCAAAGGGGTATGTTCTGCCTCCTTGACGACTTCTGGTAACGAGAACACGCGCGCAATCAGCAGCGTCTGCTGCAACAAATTTTCGCTCAGAAGCGCCAATTCCTGTTCCATCTGGCGGAAGGTGCTGTTCAGACGGTCAACGAGATCGTAACGGGCCATGTGTTTTACCATTTTAGTTACAACATACTTTTTTATAGCACAACATCTGCCGCCTGACCACCGAGCGGTATGGGTCAGGCAGTGGGAAATTCAGGAATGTTATGCCAGACGGGCCAACTGAAAGAAAAACGGGCCCCGCCCAGTTCACTTTCATCGCAAACGACCGTACCGCCCATAGCCAATGCGATCGAGTGGACGATGGCTAACCCAAGCCCGCAACCACCGGTCGCCCGGTCACGACTGGGATCGAGGCGTACAAATGGCTCAAAAACTTGTTCGCGCGCCGCAGGTGCGATACCAGGGCCGTCGTCTTCCACGATCAGCGTTGCTTGATTACCGTCCAGTCGCAGACTGGCTTGTACCGTCGACTGGCAATAGCGCAGGGCGTTATTCAGCAGATTATCCAGCACGCGCTCCATCAGGCGCATGTCCAGCGCACCGTAGTCGCCACTCTGAAGATGGCGAAGGCGCACCGCATGGTCAGGATTGACGCTTTGCACATCCTCAAGATGGGTTGTCAGCCAAAGGGGCAGGTCGGGTACGCTGAGCTTCAATTCATTTTGGGGACGATCCAGCCGGGCGTAGGTCAGTAATTCTTCGATCAACGCTTCCAACTGGCCGATATCACGATTCAGTGCCTGAGATTCTTGCTCGGTGAGATTCTCACTCATCTCCAGTCGGTAACGTAAGCGTACCAGTGGAGTCCGAAGCTCATGGGCAATACCATCGATGAGCTGTTTTTTACTGGCGATCAGCGCATTGATATTGTCCGCCATCTGGTTAAACGCCACACCAAGACGCTCAAAACTGGAACCGTTATCAAAATGGAGGCGTTCACCCAGATGGCCTTCACCAAAACGTTGTGCTGCGGCTTCCAGTCGGAGCATTTCCTGCCAGTGGGGGCGCATCCAGATAAGCACCGGGAAGGCCAGTGAAATGGCAATGAACGCCATCAGCGCGACGTCCAGCAAGCGCATTTGATGCAGAAAATAGAGATAGGGAACCGGGCCAACGGCCAGCACGTAATGGCTGCGCGGGATTCGTTGAATAAAAGTGTACTGATCGTCGAGTGCGACAATATCGCCTTCGCGCAGGCGCTGCATGGTTGGGGCGTCCAGCGTGTATTTATTCAGCGGTTCAACGCGCAGATCAAAAGAGAGGTTCAAATCCATCTCCTTTAGCGTCTTACCCCAGTCACGTGGTGGGATCTCGCGCAGCTCACTGCGCATCAGGTACAACGAGCTTTTCATTAAATCGTCGAGCGACTGCCTGCCCGCGCGTTCTGCGGTGAATTTATATACCAGGCCGACCAACAGGGTCATAACCAGAAAGCAGACAAACAGCAGGAGATAAAACTGTACAAACAGCTTCTTCATGAAATATCACCGGAATTTCAATGATTTAATTAGTGCGCATCCACCTCTGGGGGCACCAGGGGGACACCCTTGTATCCCCCGATGCGCGGGTTCAGAAAGGCTATCCGATCACCATCAAGCGCGTTTATCCAGGCAGAGTACACTGTATAAACCATTTCTGCATTCTCGCGGCCCATCTGATTTGCAATAAACGCAGGGTTGGCCCCGGCGGAAAGCATCCAGCTGGCGTAGGTGCAAGAAGTTTTATGGTTCTTTCGCCAGCACGAGTTTTGGGCGGTCCAAAAATGCCTTGTTGGGTTTGGCGGAGCCAGAACTTGTACTATCGGGTATTTGAAGGGGGGGTAGCTCCCTTATTCATCCAAATTGAAAGTGAGAACAAAATGGCAATACATATAATCATTATCAAAATAACCAAAGCGTATTGAACCGTCCATTCATCCGGTTCAATTTTGGATAATATCAGCAATACAGCAGATGCAATGCCTAACATAACGGGTTCAAATGCCTCATCTGGGCCGTGTGTCACTAACATGTAAGCTAACTGAATGCCGCACGAAATAGCGAGTGCCAGTGATACATACAATAATGTATTTATACTAAGGAGTTGCTTCGAAAGTTGCCACTGCAGAATACCAGCGTCTGGAGACAATGTCTGAATGATTTCGATTAAACCTTTGCATGAGAGCAAAAGAGTTAATGTGATAAAAATACAATATTGGATAATGTAACTTACTATTTTAGCGTAATGTTCACTACCATCGCGCGTGAAAAATTTAGGCATGAAATATGCCTCCATTGTAAATATTGTTTATTTAAACCACTAATTATATTTTTTAAAGTAGTATTTTGGAAGAAATAGAACAATATTATTGTTGCTGGAAATGTTGTTTTTTACAATTTTAATTGCTCCTTAGGCAATAATCCCCGCGGCTAAAGTAGGTTAGCAAGACAAAAGCATAAGCACAGAAGCTGCAAACAAAACGGCAAAGTTGAAACTCAGGGGGTAATTTTTTAATCGCGGGGATGACATTGCAGCAATGCTGTCAACGTTGGACGCGAACACCCGATAGGCTATCAGATGATCATGGTGAGTTACCGTGATGATAACCAGCGGGAGAAAATACTACGTGACAACGTCACTAAACAGGTGTGAGATCTATGCTCTAAAAGCTGTTTAGCTGATTCTCATTTTCTCTATACTCAATCAAGGTGCTCGGGTCTTTTTGGCGCTACTGGGTGGTGAGCTTGCGCGATGGCTTTTGGGTGGTGATCGAAGTAGAGATACATGGTAGGCGATATTTTGGCCTGCATATTAGTTTTCTACATTTAGAGGCTGCATCAACCCATTTTGATTTACAAAATTCTAAAAAATGCTGATGATCTATTCTATTTCAGCATAAACGATCTGTTTTTAGATCTCATGGTCTCGCCAGTTTGCAGGGTTATAATCGGCGAACCAGCATAAAACTCTGATTGAGAAAATCAAAACACGTCATTATCGCAGATGGTACCAGTGTGACCACGAAAGACAGAGAGTGTATTAATTCTGCTGGCGGTACGTCAATATATGCACAGGTTGAGTTTCTGAATGGCGGTGATGTTGATCATCGTTGCATGGCTATTGCCCACACCAAAAAGCAGGAGGTTTGCATGTGGGCCTGTCGCGGTGTACCTCAACCGAAAGATGATTGCTAATCGTAGTCTGTAATAAAAGGGCCGGAGGATGAGACATCATCATCCCCGGTAATAGGTTAGCAAGATGTTGTAGTGTTCTCCCAATTACAGGGTGGTCTCATGGACGAAATTAAGCAATAATATTTAACATGAAGTTAACTCAATATTAACATTATTAATATTTCCCCTGTGAATATATGCGTGATATTGGCGCTGCAAGGATTGTAGGGGTGGCTTTATGGTGAATAGTCAGTAGATTAAGGCTAAAAAAATAATGAATAAATGATGGGGCTAATACTTGATCCCACAATCTGCGATATCAGTCTGAATTGTGCCAATGGTTACGACAAAATGGCGAAACGCGACTGGTTGGGCGGTATCCAGACCGTTACGCCAGCAGCAGTATTTTGCAAATGCTATTATCGGTGAAGTGATTGTAAAACCCATCCGCTAGCAGCAGAATGAGCGCCTGAACAAGGAAATCACCGAATACGCAATATAATGCGTACTGATACTCTCAAAATTGTTGTGATATAAAAATATGAATTTCAATCGTTGTTGTTATTTGCTACTCATTTTCGCAGCAACAGGCTGTATTTTCACCGCACATCCCTGGGTTATGTGGCTCATACTTGCCAATATACTAACGATGGCGCTATACGGCGTGGACAAAATGGCCGCGCGTCAGGCCTGGCGCAGGGTGCCTGAGTCTACATTGCTGATGTTTGGTGTTGTTGGCGGGTGGGTTGGTGCGATAGCGGGTCAACAAATTTTCCGCCATAAAACACAAAAGCAACCATTCAAAACCTATTTTATTATCAGTGTGATAGTCAGTCTCTCGCTGATGGGGGCGGTTTATCAGTTCTATCCATTTTCATCTTCCTGAATGAGGGGGAGAGTAAACGGCCCGATTATCTAAGGCAGGAGATATACTTTTCGCCTGAACGGCGTACGATTTCATCGGCATTGTCCGTAATATCTTTTCCCTCAAATGCACCGTAGAGTTGTTTAAATTTCACCATACTCAGGCGCTGGGTGATGTCGCTGACCGTAGCGGCTGGCAGCGGCAGCATATTGGGGTAACTCCACATAAAGGAGACGGCGTGCGCCCCTGGTGTGACCTGAACGATGTCGCCGGAAAGCACCAGGCCTTCATTTCGTGCCCAGTGCAGAACACAGCCGCCGGAAAAATGTCCCCCAAGTCGTATAACACTGACGTTTCGGGCCAGTTCAAGGGTGTCGCCTTGCCAAAATTTAATCCACGGGCTGTCGCGCATTACCCACTCGCTATCACTGGCATGGAGGTAAATTGGGGCATTAAATTCTGCAGCCCAGTCCTGCATAGTGGTGTAGTAGTGAGGGTGTGATATCGCAATAGCCTTAAGCCCGCCCAAAGAGGTTATGAGCATTTTCGTGGCGTCATCGAGTGTGGCAATACAGTCCCACAAAATATTGCCCTCGGGAGTGAGCAGGATAAACGCGCGCTGATTAATCGCAAAATCAGGAACGGTGTGGATGCTGAGAAGATCGCTGTTGTGTTGTTGCCACTTATTTGTGTGTGAAGCGCAAAGGGCGGCAAAATCGATCCATTTCTGCCCTGTCGCGGGGACATACTGGCGTTCATCATTACAAATAGCGCAATGTTGTGGATGAGAATTCGTTTTCTCATAGGATGTCCCGCAGGCTTTGCATAAAACGATCATCGCGTCTTCCTCATTTAACAACCACAATCAGCATGGCACACAGAGACATAAGAAGGTGCCCGTTAGTGCTCTGGTCTATAAGCAAGAGAGGATGAAATCGGCACGCGGTGGCTCAATCAGGTGAAAGCAGGAATAATGGCTACACAGTCCACGTCGGTTGTCATCTTCCGGCGCAAAAATGAGGGTATTGTTTGAAAAATCGTCTGTTCAACGCCTGGCTTAGCCGCTGGGGACTCATTCCTGATGGTGAGGCATTTGAAACGCACACATCGCAGCTTTTGCCTGTGGTGGTCAAGGATGGGCAGAAAGCGATGCTCAAGCTTACCGACGATGACAGTGAACGCAACGGCTGCGCACTCATGGTCTGGTGGAATGGTAATGGCGCAGCAAAGGTACTGGCCTATGATGATGGGGCGATTCTGTTAGACCGTGCGACAGGGAGGCGTTCTTTAGCTGAAATGGCGTGGTCTGGCAACGATGCGCAGGCCTGTCGCATTATTTGCCATGCGGCCAGTCGGCTCCATCTACCGTGGAATGCGTTAACGCCTGCTTTAACCCCGCTGCATCATTGGTTTCGCGATCTCGCTCCTGCAGCGAAAAAACATGGCGGCATCATGACACGTTGCGCTGAGGTGGCAAACGTACTGCTCTCATCTCCCCAGAATGAAGTCGTATTGCACGGCGACTTACACCACGGCAATATTCTTGATTTCGAAATTAAAGGATGGCTGGCAATCGATCCGAAAGGGCTGGTAGGCGAGCGTGGGTTTGATTACGCCAATATTTTTACCAATCCGGATCTTGCCGATCCGACCCGGCCTGTCGGTATTGAGCCAGAAAGATTCCTGCAACGCGTGAATATCGTATCAGAAGCTGCCGGGATTGAACGGCAACGTCTGTTAATGTGGATTATTGCCTGGTGTGGATTATCGTCCGCCTGGTTTCTGCAAGAGGGGGACTGCGCGGCTATACCCCTGCGCATCGCGGAGTTAGCGATGGAGGAACTCGCATCAGGTGGTAATCAACTTTGATCTACGACACTGGGTTGGTAATTCTTAAGAGTTATCATTAGCCTGGTAAACGTTTTATTAATCAATCAGTGAACGGCGGTGTGGTGTGTTGTTTAGCGCAAATTTGACAGGCTGGAAACAATGAACACATTGTTTTCAATATTAAAAAAACGCCCAAACATTATTTCGTTGATGGTTTTACTCATCGGGGCAAACATTGTGGCGTGGCTGTGGGCTTTCACCGCGTTTAGCAACAACACGTCGTTACTGGCGCTGAGTCTAATCGCGTGGTGCTATGGTTTGCGCCATGCCGTAGATGCCGACCATATTGCCGCGATAGACAGTGCGACGCGTAAACTCATGCAACAGAAAAAACGCGCCCTGACGACGGGAGCCTGGTTTTCACTTGGTCACTCTACCATTGTGGTGCTGGCAAGCATTGGTATTGCGCTGACCACCAGCGTATTTAAGCAGCATATGGCATGGTTTCAGAATGTCGGCGGTCTTATCGGTACCACGGTCTCTGCCGCATTTCTGCTGATTCTGGCTACCATTAATCTCATTATTTTCTGCCATATCTGGAAGGCTTTTCGCCATCTTAAACGTACCGGTACTTACGCTGGCAATGCGGAAGATATGACGGTTTCAGGCCCGCTGAACTGGCTTTTCCGCTCCGCTTTCCGCCTGGTAGGTAAAGACTGGCATATGTATTTTGTCGGTTTTTTGTTTGGCCTGGGTTTTGATACTGCCACTGAAATTTCTCTGCTGGGTATTTCTGCCTCAAGCGCGTCCAGTGGAATGTCGGTCTGGTCAATATTAGTTTTCCCGGCGCTGTTTACCTGCGGCATGGCGCTGATTGATTGCCTTGATAGCATCCTGATGGTTGAGGCCTACGGATGGGCGTTTAATAAGCCCCAGCGCAAGCTTTATTACAATATGACAATCACCGGCACCTCGGTGATTGTTGCGCTATTTATCGGTGGACTGGAGGCGCTCGGACTGCTGTCTGATGCCTTTTCACTCCAGGGGGGATTGTGGGACACCGTCAGCAATTTGAGCGACCACATGGGGAATGTCGGCTTCGTGATTATTGGCGTCTTCATCGGCTGCTGGATTATTTCCGCAGTGAATTACCGTTGGAAAAAATACGACGGACTGACGTTCAGTTGAGATACAAGCTAAAACCGATTAATAAATTATTGTGACACTGTCACGTTTATAGGGCCGTATAATAAGCGAGATACGGCCCGATGGGTTTACTTGTCAGATTCATCGTCCCAGGCGTGCGGTGCGAACAGGTAACCTTTGTTGCGTACCGTTTTGATTCGATAGGGCTCTATGGCGTTATCGAGCAGTTTTTTACGTAACCGGGAAATCGCCACATCGACGCTGCGATCCATACCGTCATAGCTTACACCGCGCAGGTTCTTCAGCAACGCATCGCGGTCCATAATCTGCCCGGCATGGGTTGCCAGCTCCCACAATAATTCAAAATCGGCGGTGGAAAGAGAGACTTGCTTGCCGCCGAGTAGCACGGAGCGGTTGGTTGGGTCGATAGTGAGTGTACCAAAGCGTAGCGTGGTATGCGGTGTGATGGTCGCTGCCTGAATACCTTTAGACTGGGCTGAATGTTCGCTCTGACGCAAATGCAGGCGTAGCCGTGCAAGCAGCACGGCCGGAGGCGTTGTTTTAAGGATGTAGTCGCAGGCACCCATTTCCAGCGCCAGGATATGGTTCATGTCGCTGTCCAGAGAGGTCAGCAGGACAATCGGACCCTGCCAGCGTCCACGTAAATCGCGGCAGATTGTCATCCCGTCTTTGCCCGGCAGCATGATATCTAACAACACCAGATCGGGTTGAACTTGCAGGATTTTCTCCTCAGCCAAATCACCACGAGGTTCAAGGATAACCTCAATGTCATGCCGGGCCAGATAGGCGGCAATCAGCGAGCCAACTTCGGGATCATCTTCAACAAATACGATGGTGTTCATATCATTCATTTTGAATATAAAACGCCAACATACACCGCCCTCGTTTTTCCTTCCATTAATCTTTTCTAAACAAGAACGCTTCCGTTATGCTAGGGGCTGATGTTATTGATGTGTTAAGGCAGGGTGATGGGACTCGTTATCAAAGCGGCGCTGGGTGCGCTGGTGGTCGTATTGATTGGTTTGCTCGCTAAAACAAAGAATTACTATATTGCTGGATTAATCCCGCTGTTCCCGACATTCGCGTTAATTGCCCATTATATCGTGGCCAGTGAACGTGGGATCGAGGCGTTGCGTACCACCATTGTATTCAGCATGTGGTCAATTATTCCCTATTTTGTCTACCTCGTTTCGCTGTGGTATTTCACCGGCTTTATGCGCTTACCCGTCGCGCTCGGCGGGTCAGTAGTGTGCTGGAGCCTGAGCGCGTGGTTGCTGATTTTTTGTTGGATTAAACTGCATTAACGCAGATGACGCCCGCCATCAAGGGCAAAACTACGTCCTGTGACAAAGCAACTGGTCAATAGATAGTCAATTAAATCAATGACTTCTTTTTCACCGGGCGCCGTTTTCATCAATGATTTATTCAGAGCCTGCTGGCGATATTCAGCATTGTCACTCTCGTTGAATAGGATCAGCGAGGGGGCAATTGAATTCACTTTGACTTCTGGTGCCAGTTTGCGGGCGAATGAGCGAGTCATATTGTCAAGCGCCGCTTTACTGGCAGCATAAGCAATGTGCTTGTCGCTGCCACGCTCTACAACATAATCCGTAAAATGGATAATATCGCTGGCTGCATGTCCGTGACCGCGTAACAACTCTTCCAGGGCGTGGTTGAGTAAGTAGGGCGTATTGACATGAATTTGCATCATGGCCGACAGCACTTCGGTTAGCGGCGTGCCCGGCTTTTCTGCCACCCAGGCACTGGCATTATGCACAATGGCGCGCAAACCGTTCGTCTGTCTTTTAACCTCATCGGCAAAGGCTAACACGCCTTTATCGGTAGAAAAGTCAGCCTGGATACACAACGCGCCAGCTTCGCACAAGCCATCAATGGCCGGGTAATGAGTCCGGTAACTGACAATAACTGGCTGTTTTTGATTGAGAAAATGCCATGCGACGGCGAGGCCGATGCGACGACCTCCTCCAGTGATAAGAATCGGCAAAGGGGGCTTTTTACCCATCGTAATCTCCAGGTTTCGCAAACGATGGGGATAGCGTTACCCCACCAACATCCAGGTCGCCGGAACTGCAGCAATAAGCAGCAGGCCGATCAGTGCCATCTCCTGGCGTTTTAATACATTTTCATGCGCGTGTGTTTTACGGGCATAAAGGAAAACCAGTAGTCCTGGCGCGTACAGCACCACAGACAGTAGCAAGTGCATCGGACCTGACGCATACAATAACCATATGCCATAAATGCTCGCACCGACACCAACTGCTTTATGCAACGGACGGGTCGCTATTTTCAGCAAAAATGCGCCGACCAGCAAATAGGGCACCAGAATCATCTCTGAGGCAATGGTCAGTAACGTATTGTAGTCGGAACCTGTGAGCCAGATCAGCACCAGACAGATTTGGACGCAGATGTTGGTCAGCCACAGCGACGCGGATGGCGCACCCTGCGCATTCTGACGCGCGAAGATCCGTGGAAACGCTTTGTGGGTAGAGGCGAGGAACGGCACTTCCGCCGCCATAATCGTCCAGCTTAAATAGGCACCGCAAACGGAGACAATCAGGCCCGCGGCGATAATAATTTCGCCCCATGGTCCCATCATTTTAACCATCAGACCGGCCATTGATGGGTTGCGGATTTCTGCCAGTTCGGGACGCGCAACAACACCCAGCGACAGCAGGGTGACCAACAGATAAACGCCCAGCGCAGCAAGCACCGCCAGCAGCGTGGCGCGTCCGACATCGCGTTTGTTTCGCGCGCGGGCAGAAACCACCACTGCGCCTTCCACACCGATGAATACCCACAGGGTAATGAGCATAGTGTTTTTGACCTGCTCCCAGACGGGGACGCCTAACGCGACGCCGGTAAAATCCAGACTGAAGGTATCGAGTTTAAATAGCATGAACGCCAGCACGATAAACAGGCCAAGCGGCAGCAATTTGGCCAGGGTCGCAACCAGATTAATGCTGGCTGCGGTTTGCACCCCACGCAGCACCAGAAAATGGACTATCCACAGCAGCGTTGATGCGCCAACGATAGCCTGCCAGGTATTACCATCGCCAAAAAGGCGTAATTCCGGCGTGTCGGTAAAGAAGCTGAGCGCAGAGAAGACGATAACCAGATACGAAACGTTAGCGATAACGGCGCACAGCCAGTATCCCCATGCAGAGCAGAAGCCAATCAGTTCCCCGAAACCTTCGCGCGCGTAGGTAAAAATTCCACCGTCCAGATCAGGTCGGATACGCGTCAGGAGCAGCATGGCAAAGGCGAGCAGCAGAATACCCGCACCGGTAATCGCCCAACCAATCAGTAATGCAGCTGGGCTGGCAACCGCCGCCATATTTTGTGGCAGGCTGAAAACACCAGCGCCGAGCATTGAGCTTAGAACCAGCGCGGTCAGTGCGCTCAGACCCAATTTCTTTTCCATTTGTATCCAGTTACTAAAACGAGAGTGAGAGAATAATTATTTTGGCAAACCGCATAAAAATGGTGAAAGCCACTAAGGCGCGGGATTTTACGGAGAGAAGAGAACGCATGCAATGGGGATAGAGAGATTTGTGACTAATAGTGTGAAAAGTTGTCTTAATATTCGTGTTTTTGTTCGGGCTGAGGATTTAACGAGGAAAAATTATCAGGTCTACAAGAGCTGTAGACCTGATAGAGCATAGGATATTACTTATACAGGTCAGCGCTAATGGTCATGTTGTTACCACGTTCTGACCACTGGCGAGTAATGTGATAATACTTCGCGCCTTTCTTCGCTGCGCGCTTGGCAACCTGATAAGAGACTTCGGTCATATTACCGTAGTTACCGGTGAACTTGATGCTGTCGAACGGAACCATCATTGCAGCAGTCGCTTTGTTCAGCTCTTCAACTTTCGTTCCATCCGGCAGCGTGACGGTGTAACGTCCACCTTTGGTGGATTGCGTTTCGAAGAAGCGACCAACTTCAGCACTCGGAGATGCGGTAGTCGCAACGCCCGGGATCTCAACTTTCTTAGCAGCTTCACCGCCTGCAGCTAACGCGGCGCGACCGGCATCAGAATCAGCCGGAATTGCATCAGGGCTTTGTACTACGCGTTTTTTCGCATCCGCTTTATAGATGAATGCGGTAATACGCTGGTTACCACCCTGGTTGGCATCGACCTGGCGAACGATATAGAAGGAGTAAGCCCCTTTCTCTTTTGCCGCTTTGGTGATGGCATCATTCACTTCAGGTTGGCTGCGGTAGAAGCCCTGTACCGTAACGGTATCGTAAGGTTCTATCAGAACGGCCTGATCTTTAGGTAACTCCATCACACCGTTAATGATACGGTTTTTGGATGCTTCCGCTTTTTCAGCGTCGGCTTTATAGATGTCGGCTACAACGCGCCAGTTACCGCCACTGCCAAAATCTGAGGTATCAACAACATAAAAAGAGGCTGCACCGTCTTTATCTGCACGACGTGATACGGCATTCACCGCGTCGCCGATCGCATTAAAACGACCGGTAACCACAATGCGGTCATAGGGTTTCAGGGCAGCAGCTTGCTCCGGCGTCAATTCTGTCGCTGCATTTACAGAAAAAGCAGTCGCAGAAATAAGTGCGGACGCCAGGAGAGTGTTCTTAAGCTTCATAAAAATAATCCTTCGCCTTGCGCAAACCAGGTACTGGTATTGTTATTGACTAGAAACGTCGCTGATTATTGCATTTAAATTGTGTCAGTGTCTGCGTCATTTTTCACTCATCGTGCCACAGGGTGTAACAGTGTCGATAACATTTTGTGATATGTCCAAAAATTCGGCGTTTGGAGGCTAAAACTGATAAAACAGTTGAATTTCATAAGTTAATTTAATGTTAACCAATTGTTCTGTGGTGGTGCTTAATCATGTTTTGCCGCTTCGCTTGAGCGAATTATCAGTCATTGCGGGCTATTTAAAGGGCATTATCCCTGTCTGCGGGCGAATTCATCCCTGTTTTGCGAATTTCATAATAAATACTGTTTTTTGGCGCTAGATCACAGGCTCCATTTTCAGTAGGTTATACAGAGTTTGTTACTGTTTTATTTTATTGAGGTAACACTGACCTCTTTCGAGAGTGCGCGCATGCCTCGTGCGAACATTGATAAACCATCATCATAAATACAGATGGAAGGGAACATTATGCGAATTGGCATACCAAAAGAACGGTTAACCAATGAAACCCGTGTCGCAGCTACGCCGAAAACGGTTGAGCAGCTGCTGAAGCTGGGTTTTAGCGTCGCGGTTGAAAGCGGCGCAGGTCAACTGGCGAGTTTTGACGATAACGCGTTTGTGCAGGCAGGCGCAGAAATTGTGGACGGGAATGCTGTCTGGCAGTCAGAGATTATTCTGAAGGTCAATGCGCCGGAAGAGGCGGAAATTCCGTTGCTGAATCCGGGCACGACGTTGGTGAGTTTTCTTTGGCCCGCGCAAAACCCGGAGCTGCTGCAAAAGCTTGCAGAGCGGAATGTGACGGTGATGGCGATGGACTCCGTGCCGCGTATTTCGCGTGCGCAGTCGCTTGATGCCTTAAGCTCGATGGCGAATATCGCCGGCTATCGCGCCATTGTTGAAGCCGCACATGAATTTGGCCGTTTCTTTACCGGACAGATCACCGCCGCGGGCAAGGTTCCACCTGCCAAGGTCATGGTGATTGGTGCTGGTGTGGCGGGGCTGGCAGCGATCGGGGCGGCAAACAGCCTGGGCGCTATCGTCCGCGCGTTTGATACCCGTCCGGAAGTGAAAGAACAAGTTCAGAGTATGGGCGCTGAATTTCTCGAACTGGACTTTAAAGAAGAGGCGGGCAGCGGCGACGGCTACGCTAAGGTGATGTCCGAAGCATTCATCAAAGCCGAGATGGCGCTTTTCGCCGCTCAGGCAAAAGATGTCGACATTATCGTTACAACGGCATTGATCCCGGGCAAACCAGCGCCGAAACTGATCACCCGCGAAATGGTTGATTCGATGAAAGCGGGGAGTGTAATTGTCGATCTCGCCGCGCAAAATGGCGGTAACTGCGAATATACCGTGCCAAACCAGGTGACCACCACCGCGAACGGTGTGAAGGTTATCGGTTATACCGATTTGCCAGGTCGTCTGCCGACGCAGTCTTCCCAGTTGTACGGTACCAACCTCGTCAACCTGCTCAAACTGTTGTGCAAAGAGAAAGACGGCAACATTACCGTTGATTTTGACGATGTGGTGGTGCGTGGCGTGACGGTGGTTCGCGAGGGTGAAATTACCTGGCCTGCGCCACCGATTCAGGTTTCAGCTCAGCCGCAGGCTGCGCCAAAAGCGGCTCCAGCGCCGAAAGAAGAGAAAAAACCTGTTTCACCATGGCGTAAATATGCGCTGATGGCGCTGGTAGTCATTTTGTTTGGCTGGCTTGCCGACGTCGCCCCGAAAGAGTTCCTCGGTCACTTTACGGTGTTCGCGCTTTCCTGCGTGGTGGGTTACTACGTGGTCTGGAATGTGTCGCACGCGTTGCATACTCCGCTGATGTCCGTGACCAACGCCATCTCCGGGATCATCGTTGTCGGTGCGTTGTTACAAATTGGCCAGGGTGGCTGGGTGAGTTTCCTGAGCTTTATCGCGGTGCTTATTGCCAGCATTAATATTTTCGGTGGCTTCACCGTGACTCAGCGCATGCTGAAAATGTTCCGGAAAAACTAAGGGGTAGCATATGTCTGGAGGATTAGTTACAGCTGCATACATTGTTGCCGCGATCCTGTTTATTTTCAGCCTGGCGGGACTTTCGAAACACGAAACCTCCCAGCAGGGTAACAACTACGGTATCGCCGGAATGGCGATTGCGCTGATTGCGACGATTTTTGGCCCGGATACCGGCAATGTTGCCTGGATCCTGGTGGCGATGATCATCGGCGGCGCGATTGGTATCCGCCTGGCGAAAAAAGTCGAGATGACCGAGATGCCGGAGTTGGTGGCGATTCTGCACAGCTTCGTTGGTCTGGCAGCGGTACTGGTGGGCTTTAACAGCTACCTGTATCACGATACGGGCCTGGAACCGATTCTGGTGAACATTCACCTGACGGAAGTGTTCCTCGGTATCTTCATCGGTGCGGTGACCTTTACCGGTTCCGTGGTGGCCTTTGGCAAACTGCGCGGCAAGATCTCCTCTAAACCGCTAATGCTGCCAAATCGTCACAAGATGAATCTCGCGGCGCTGGTCGTTTCCTTCTTGCTGTTGGTGGTGTTTGTTCGTACTGAAAGCGTTGGCCTGCAGGTTCTGGCGCTGCTGGTGATGACCATCATCGCGCTGGCCTTTGGCTGGCATCTGGTGGCGTCCATCGGTGGGGCAGACATGCCGGTAGTCGTTTCAATGCTCAACTCCTATTCAGGTTGGGCGGCGGCAGCGGCAGGCTTTATGCTCAGCAACGATCTGCTGATCGTTACCGGTGCGCTGGTAGGTTCGAGCGGTGCGATCCTGTCTTACATTATGTGTAAGGCAATGAACCGTTCGTTCATCAGCGTTATTGCGGGCGGCTTCGGTTCTGATGGCTCATCTACGGGTTCTGATGAAGAGGTGGGTGAACACCGGGAGATTAATGCAGAAGACACAGCAGAAATGCTGAAGAACTCGCATTCCGTGATCATCACTCCGGGCTACGGTATGGCTGTGGCTCAGGCGCAATATCCGGTGGCGGAAATTACTGAGAAGTTGCGTGCCCGCGGCATCAAAGTGCGTTTCGGGATCCACCCGGTAGCAGGGCGTTTGCCGGGTCATATGAACGTGCTGCTGGCGGAAGCCAAAGTGCCATATGACATTGTGCTGGAAATGGATGAAATCAATGATGATTTCGCCGACACCGATACCGTACTGGTTATTGGCGCCAACGATACGGTAAACCCGGCGGCGCAGGATGACCCACGCAGCCCGATCGCCGGTATGCCAGTGCTGGAAGTGTGGAAAGCGCAGAACGTTATCGTGTTTAAACGTTCAATGAACACCGGCTATGCTGGCGTACAAAACCCGCTGTTCTTTAAAGAAAACACCCATATGCTGTTTGGCGATGCCAAGGCCAGCGTGGATGCGATTCTGAAGGCGCTGTAATCGTTAGCTAAAAGTAAGACGGCCTCTGCGGAGGCCGTTTTTTTAAACGTCCAGCTTCCGCTGGGTGATCCATTCCACTCGAGCCGGATCTCGATGCGAGAAAAACGCGCTGCTTCCGCTGTCCATGGCGGCAATTTGCGTCATTTCTTCCGGGGTCAAGCTAAAATCCAACACCTGAATATTTTCGGTCATACGCGTTTTACGCACGGTTTTCGCCAGTGAAATAATTCCGCGCTGATAAATCCAGCGCAGCACGATCTGACCGATGCTTTTGCCATATTTTTCCCCAATAGCCGCTAAAACCGGGTTCTGAAACAGGTCATTACGTCCCTCGGCGAACGGTGCCCAGGCTTGTGGTTGAATGTTTCTGCTCTGCATCCAGGCAACCGCATGTGGCTGTTGATGGAATGGGTTTACCTCAATCTGGTTTACGGCAGGAATCACGCGATTGAAGGCCATTAAATCAGCCAGTCGATCCGGATGAAAATTACTCACGCCAATCGCACGGATTTTTCCTTCCTCATATAACTCCTCCATAGCGCGCCAGACACCATGTACATCTCCATAGGGCTGATGGATTAAATAAAGATCAATATAATCAAGCTGAAGGCGTTGCAGGGACCGCGTAAATTGCGCCTTTGCGCCGGAATAGCTTGCATCTTGTAACCACAGCTTGGTGGTCACGAAAAGCTCATTACGTGGCACACTGCTTTGCCTGAGTGCGTTCCCTACTTGAGTTTCATTCAGATATGAGGCAGCGGTATCAATCAGGCGATAACCTGAATCAATGGCATCCCGTACGGCTTGCTCGCATTCGGCGGCATCGGTCATTTGATAAACGCCAAAACCAAGCAGGGGCATCTCAACACCGTTATTGAGTACTTTTGTATTCATGGGATTCTCCTGAGCATTCATCTTTGTATTGACCGCAGATTAGCAATTTTCTGTGGGTACTATTAGTCTGTGAATCCCGCATGGACCTATGAGTTAAATTCATTTCTGGATAGCAAATACTGGAGTGGAATCACAGTATCTGCCGCTAACGTTGCCATTATTCATGATTATGGTTCATAAACTTATGCCATTTTAGCCCTCTAATCACCGCAATACGTCGCATATATACTGTGGTCTGTTTCTTCAACATGACAGAGCGCTATGCGTAAAAATGAACTGGCATCGCCGGTGGCTACAGCAAGCCACACCGGCCTTAGTTTTATTCTGATCCTCAGTGGCCTGATGGCCTTTACCTCACTTTCTACCGATATTTATCTTCCGGCAATGCCGACAATGGCCACGGATTTACATGGCAATGTAGAACTTACGATCACCGGATTTTTGGTAGGTTTTACTATCGCACAGCTGATTTGGGGACCGATTAGCGATCATCTGGGCAGGCGTAAACCGCTGTTTATTGGCATGGTGCTTTTTATCATCGGGTCTGCAGGATGTGCGATGTCTACAAGCATCACGCAGATTGTTTTCTGGCGGGTATTTCAGGCCCTTGGCGCCTGTACTGGGCCTATGCTGGCCCGGGCAATGATCCGCGATCTCTTTGCGCGTACCCGTGCGGCGCAAATGCTCTCGACGCTGGTGCTGATAATGGCGATTGCGCCGATAGCTGGGCCATTGATTGGCGGGCAAATTATTCGCCTGAGCACCTGGCACGCAGTTTTTTGGCTGCTGGTGCTGATTGGCGCGCTAATGTGTGTCTCTTTATGTTGGCTACCAGAAACACTACCTGAAGCAAAACGGGTGAAAGCTTCTCTGACGGGCGCATTTCGTAATTACCGTTCCCTGTTATCTAATGGGCGTTTTATGCGCTACACCCTGAGCCTGACGTTTTATTACGTCGGCGCGTATGCGTTTATTACCGGATCGCCATTTGTTTATATTAGCTATTACCATGTTGATCCTCAGCATTATGGCTGGCTGTTTGCGCTAAATATTGTAGGCGTCATGGCGATGAGCGTGTTAAACCGTAGGCTGGTGCAACGGCATCCCCTGGAGCAACTGCTGAAATATGCGACGATGCTGGCGGCGCTGGCTGCGGTTGCGCTTGCCCTGTTGGTTAAGCTGGAGTGCGGGGGAATTGTGGCCATTATCATTACCATATTCCTGTTGTTCTCAATGAACGGCATTATTGCGGCCACCTCAACGGCCGCAGCGCTGGATGCGGTACCGAACATCGCTGGTTCAGCCTCCGCGCTGATTGGCGCATTACAATACGGTAGCGGCATTATCTCATCATTACTGTTGGCCGCGTTCAGTGACGGCACGCCATGGACCATGGCGTGGATAATTGCGTTATTTACGTTGTTGAGTGCCACCCTGGCGCTACGTGCTAAACGATAAACGAAAGCCCCGCGCAGGCGGGGCGACAATTTACGCTTTGTTGAGATCGCTAAGCAGAACGGCAATGCTTTGCCCGCCGTTGGTTTGCTCAAGCGCAATTTTGACGATGATGGTCAGCGGGACAGAAAGCAGCATCCCCACAGGACCCAGCAACCAGCCCCAGAAGATCAACGACAGAAACACCACCAGCGTGGACAGTCCAAGCCCACGTCCCATAATCCGCGGTTCGAGGATATTCCCGAACACCAGGTTAATGATCAGATAACCCGCCAGCACCACCAGGGCGTCGTAAAGACCGTTAAATACCAGCACCTGAGCAATAGGGGGGATGGCTGCCAGCACGGAACCGATATTAGGAATATAGTTGAGGGCAAAGGCCAGCAATCCCCAGACAAAGGCAAAGCGCACGTCGAGGGCGGCGAGCATGCCCCAGGCGACCAGTCCGGTCACAATGCTGATTGCCGTTTTTAGTACCAGATAGTGCGATACGCTGTCGATGGCGCGTTGAATCGCTGCCATTCCCTCAATAGGCCGGCTCATCATTTGTTTCAGTTTGTTGGGCAGTTGCGGGACTTCCAGCAGCATAAAAACCACCGTCAGCAGCAGTAAAAATATCGATGACATGGCATTAGACAGCTGCGCCAGTAAATTAGTGACCAGCGTCATTGCCGCGTTCGGATCGATGTATTTGACGAGCTCATCCACCGAAACGCCTATCCCTGCGCGCTGTAGCCAAGGCTCGAGATTTTTCAGCGGGATAACCAGTGAAGAACGGTATTGCGGTAGCGTCCGCGCAAGCTCATTTAAGGATGTACCTAAGTAGGCTAATAGCAGCACCATTAGCATTACAATAATTACGATCAGCAATGACACTGCGAATACGCGCGGTATGCGAAGTTTCACCATGCGTTGCACCACAGGGTTCAGCACAACGGCAATAAATAATGCCAGAATAAAGGGCACGATGATATCTGCGGCAACGCGGATGCCGCTCAGTATGATAACCAGCATGCCCAGCATAATGACTATTTTTAGACCGTTAAGCGTAATGATCGGTTTCGCCATGTGTATTCCTGTGCTTTTACTTTTTGAATCTGAATAATAATGTGATTTGCGTCGAGCCGTTATAACAAAAATCAAACGGGGCTGGTAAAGAAGTGAAAAGGCTTTGAGTTCGTAATGAACCTATGATACAAATCATCTGTGTTTAACTACCGAGGACAATTATCATCCGCGATGATGAGAAGCAACACTGCGGATAATTGTAATATTATGGACAATATGTTCAGGATGTTTTTGCTTTTACCTACACTTCTTCGTACCTCTTCCACTTTCCTGCTTGCGGGTGAGCAACACTGGCGCAACGCGCTTTAGTCCCTTCTTCTGCCTGAGCTGGCGCTGTGCGCTGAGCTAACTGATTTTATTTTTTGGTTTACTGCATGCAGTAGGCCCAAAGGACTATATTCTCAAGCAGGAGAAGCATCATGTTTTACTGGATATTATTAGGTCTGGCCATCGCGGCTGAAATTACCGGTACGCTGTCAATGAAATGGGCGAGCGTGGGCCATGGTAATTCAGGCTTTATTTTAATGCTGGTAATGATCGCCTTATCGTATATTTTTCTCAGTTTTGCCGTTAAAAAAATTGCCCTCGGCGTAGCTTATGCCTTATGGGAAGGTATCGGTATTTTATTTATTACGCTGTTCAGCGTGCTGTTATTTGACGAAACCTTGTCCACGATGAAGGTGGCTGGTCTGGTCTCGCTGGTGGTAGGTATTGTGCTGATTAAATCCGGTACACGAAAGCCTGCCAAAGCGGGCAGAGAGGTGACCCATGCAGCAGTTTGAATGGGTTCATGGCGCCTGGCTTGGCATGGCTATCGTTCTGGAAATCGTGGCTAACGTCTTTTTGAAGTTTTCTGATGGTTTTCGCCGCAAGGCTTATGGCGTGCTGTCGCTGGCTGCAGTTTTAGCGGCTTTTAGTGCGCTGTCGCAGGCGGTAAAAGGCATCGATCTCTCCGTCGCCTATGCCTTATGGGGCGGATTCGGGATTGCCGCGACGTTAGCCGCAGGCTGGGTGCTGTTTGGTCAGCGTCTGAACAATAAAGGCTGGATCGGCGTGGCATTGCTGTTGGCCGGAATGATCATGATAAAACTGGCCTGATAAAAGTGCTGCCCGTTAATACGGGCAGTATGCGTTATCCCTTGGCCAGCGCTTCCAGTTTGTCGCGAAACCCGGTCACGGAAATCGCGCGGTTATCTGCCCGCCAGCGATCTTTCGCCGCCGGAGCGGAGCTTTGTACGCCAATCAATTGCCAGCCGGAATCCGTCTTCAGCATCAATGGCGACCCACTGTCGCCCGGGAGCGTATCGCACTGATGTGACAAAACGGTATTTTGCGCCCAGCCGGTCACCACGCAATCCTGATGCGTGTACAAATCGTCAAGATGATCTTCCGGATAGCCCGACTGCGTGACTTTACGATCCGCGGTTTTCAGCGCCGCGGTTAATGCCGCTTTATCACCTTCAAATAATGGCAGCGGTGTGATACCGGAAGGTGGATAACGCAACACCACCAAACCAAAATCCCATGGGGCGGCGGAGGGGGGCACAATCCAGCCATCACCATCGGCTTTTAAACGTTTGCCGAGCGAAGGATCAACCCGGCCTTCAATTCCGTGGATCTCATAACGCCAGATACCCTTTTTCGACACGAAGCGTAACGCCACGGCTTTATCAGGTTTACCTTTTGGCGGCGTAAGTAAGCAGTGTCCGGCAGTCAGAGCCAGATGGGGTGAAATGAGCGTAGCGGTACACAGGTTACCGCTGGCGGTTTCCAGTTGTCCGATAGCGTCCCATGGTGATTGCGTTGGGTCAGTCACCTTAATGCGATCGTCATGTCCAAAAAACAGCGTTTTTATATTTTCTGCTTCAGCGCTGGACGTTGCTGGCTGTTCCGCATGCGCAACGACAGGAGTTAAAAAAATTGAACCCAGTAACATAGCAATGGTTTTATGCATATCACACTCTGGTGGGGAATTATGATTTTTAACAGCAAACCCTCAGTTAATACTATAGACGGGACGGCGGGAAAGTGGGAGTAAAATCAGATAACTACACTCAGGAAAGATAAAAATGCATGGCGATGAGGGCACAAATAATCAGGGCCGTAAGAATGAACTCAAAGCGGTAATGTGACACCATTTTACCCTCCGAAAGGCGGCGCCAAATCTGGATGATTTAGCGCCGTATGCTACGGCGTGGGGGGCGCCATAGTGACTACAGGCGTGTTATGCAGCAGGCTGAGCGGCTGGTTTCGCGGAGTCGTGTTTTACGGTTTTTTTGGTGTGTTTTTTAGCGGCCTGAGCTTTTTGTTCTACAGCAGGTTTGGTTGCTGCTTTTTTGGTGTGCTTTTTCGCCGCCTGAGCTTTCTGTTCTGGCGCTTTTTGCGTCGCAGTTTTGTGCTGTTTTTTATGATGCGTGGTTTTCGCCGGGGCCGCTTTCGTCGTTGCAGCAGTTGGCGCGGTGGTAGCAGTTGTTTCAGCAGCAAATGCAGCAGAAGACAGACCCATAGCAGCGGCAACAACCAGAGCTAATACTTTTTTCATTCTCATACCCTCGATTTGGTTTTTCATTCAACCCCACTGCGGGGCCGTTGAAATAACTATATCGCTGTAATTACTGGGCTTCCGTGAGTCATTGGTATCGGCGTGTAACGATATGTACAATGACTCACGGCAGGAGATTACAAATAACGGGCTTCCAGGTGAGCGCGGAAATAGCGGCTGCTGAGCGGCTCTCCGGTGGCCTGGGTAATGAGTTGTTCCGTGGTAAAACGACTGCCATGCTGCCAGATATTCTGGCGTAGCCAGTCAAAGAGGGCGCAAAACTCTCCTTGCGCAATCTCCTGGTTCAGATCCGGTAATGCGCGGTGAGCTGCGCTGAACAATTGCGCCGCATACATAGCGCCTAAAGTGTAAGACGGGAAGTAGCCAAAGCCGCCGTCGGTCCAGTGAATATCCTGCATACAGCCATTGCGATAATCCCCCACCGTTGACAGTCCAAGCCAGGCCTGCATCTTCTCATTCCACAGCGCCGGAATATCATCCACTTCAATGTCGCCGTTAATTAACGCTCGCTCGATTTCATAACGCAGGATCACATGAGCAGGATAGCTCACCTCGTCGGCATCAACGCGGATAAACCCGGGTTTTACCTGCTGGTTCCAGGCAATGAAATTGCTCTCTTCAAACGCAGCCTGATCGCCAAAATGACGCGTCACCGCCGGAATGAGTCGCGTCAGGAATGCTTTACTGCGCCCCAATTGCATCTCAAAGAACAGACTTTGCGACTCATGAATGGCTGTTGAGCGTGCCAGAGCGATAGGTTGTCCTGACCAGTTACGCGGCAGGTTTTGCTCATAGCGGGCATGACCGGTTTCATGAATCACGCCAAACAGCGCGCTGAGGAGTTCATTTTCGTCATAGCGGGTAGTAATGCGCACATCTTCCGGTACGCCGCCACAGAAGGGGTGTGCGCTGATATCCAGTCGGCCAGCCGTAAAGTCGAATCCTAACTGCGCCATCGTTTCCAGACCCAGCTCTCGCTGGACAGCCGTCGGAAAGGGGCCAACCGGGGCGATAAGCGTTTGCTGAGACTGTTTTGCCACTGCCCTGGTGAGTAGATCGGGCAGCCAGTTTTTCACGTCCGCAAACAGGACATCCAGTTGGGCGCTGGTCATTTCTGGTTCAAAGATGTCCAGTAGCGCGTCATAAGGTGAACAGCCTTTAGCGTCTGCACGCAGTCGGGCTTCTTCGCGGCTGTACTTCACGACTTCTTTCAGGTTCTCGGAGAATCCTTCCCAATCGTTCGCGGGTCTCTGGCTGCGCCAGGCATGCTCACAGCGACTGCCCGCCAGCGACTTTGCTTCTACCAGTGATTCAGGCAGCAGGGATGCCTGGTGATGCAGTCGCGACATTTCGCGCAAATTCGCTTGCTCAACATCGTTAAGATCTTCCTGTTTTGCTGCGGCGATCCACGTGGCTACCTTCGGGTCGGTTAACAGCTGATGTTCAAGCACGCTTAGTTCAGCCAACGCTTCGCCGCGGGCTTTACTGCCGCCCGGCGGCATCATGGTAAACATGTCCCAACTGGCGATAGCCGAAAGGTGAGAGAAGCGAGAGAGGCGCTGGAACGTGCGGGTGAGTTGATGGTAATTATCATTGTTACTCATTTTTTGTTCTCGTTCTGTTTTGGTGTGGGTAAGAAGTTTACCGTGATTCATTCACTTTTCATAAACACACCTTTGTATTCGCTTTTGCGTAACAACTTTTTATAGCGAAATACCAGCAGCACAATAAAACAGAAGGCGTAGATAATAGGGGACGGTGACAACACTTTGACTGACCATAGGTAATGAACCGGGAGTAAAATGGCAGTCAGGTAGACGTAGTTGTGCAACGTTTGCCAGCGTTTGCCCATTTTACGCTGGGCGGCCTGCGTGGAGGTCAGCGTCAGCAGGAGTAAGATAACCCAACCCGCCATGCCCAACGTTAGCCATGGGCGTGAAACCAGTTCACGTCCCAACAATCCCAAATTTTGTATACCCAGTTCCAATAGCGCATAGCTGGTCAGATGCAGTGTGGCCCAGGCAAAACACCATAATCCTAACAACCGTCGGGTACGAAACAGCAAAGGCTGCTTTGCATAGCGTGCGAGCGGCGATACCAGCAGGGTAGCAAGCAAAAATTTTAGCGCAGTAATGCCGGTAAAATGCTGAATGTCTTTCCCGGGATCGGCGCCCAACGCACCCTGTTGCACTGCCCAGAAGAGCCATAGCAGGGGTAAAAAACCGGCGAGATGCAGCAGCACTTTCAAGCCAGTTATCTGTTTTACGGTGAGCCTCACTTAAAAATACTCCCGTAGATCCATGCCCCGATATAACGATGCCACCTCCCTGGCGTAACCGTTAAAAAGCAACGTCGGCTGGCGTTGCACATCGAGAATCCCACCGGAACCGATAAAACGTTCCGTCGCCTGAGACCACCGAGGATGATCGACATGCGGATTAACATTGGCGTAAAAACCGTATTCATTCGGTGCTGACATATTCCAGGTCGTCGGCGGGCGCTCACGTGTCAGCTTGATACTGACAATCGATTTAATACCTTTGAAGCCATATTTCCAGGGGACCGTCAGGCGTATCGGCGCCCCGTTTTGCGGCGGCAACGCTTTGCCATACACGCCCACGGTCAGAAGGGTAAGAGGGTGCATGGCCTCATCCAAACGCAGACCTTCAACATAGGGGTATTTCAAGCCGCCACCAATGAAGCGATCTTTCTGACCGGGCATTTCATCGGGGGCGTAACGTGTTTCAAAGGCAACGTATTTGGCGTCGCTGGTGGGTTCAACCTGCGCCAATAATTTATGTAAGGGAAAGCCAATCCACGGCACAACCATCGACCACGCTTCAACGCAACGCATCCGGTAAATACGTTCTTCTAACGGAAAACGTGTGGTCAACGCATCATGCTCCAACGTTAAGGGTTTGTTCACCTCACCGCTGATGGTTAATGTCCAGGGATCGGTTTTCAGGCTACCGGCGTTGGCGGCAGGATCGGCCTTATCCAGACCAAATTCATAGAAATTGTTATAGCCCGTCACCTTGTCTTCCGGCGTCAGGGGCAGTGTGCTTTGCCAGGCAGCCGGTTTTATGAACTCGAGCGGTTTTCCCGCCGGTGCAGGCGTTCGATCGTTGCCCTTAAACCAATTCAGTAGATTCGCCTGTGTCGGGGAGGAGAGTGAAGCGGCTGCAGCGCCTATTCCAAGCGCTTTGAGGACCTGTCGTCTTTGCATAAAAAAAACTGATTCGGCGGTAACATCAGCTTCCCGAAGTGTACGTTTTTTCTGCATAACTGTTCCTTTTTATTTTCATGTTAAGGAAAACAAAGCGACGTTTCCCTGTTGATGCCTGACTTTCTGTAACGACATCCTGTATCCTGGCGTATCCCAGGATCCTCACGAAAAGTTAAAAATTTTGTGATAACTTCCGCCCCTTGCCTGAGGTAAGCTTTCACAACGATGAGAGGGAGAGGATACTGATGGCCGGCGCAAAAAAGATATTTTTGGTGGAAGATGACAGCGATATTGCCTCACTTTTGCAGCTTAGCCTGAAGGATGAGGGATACGAAATTATCCATGAGGCGGATGGAACGCGCGCGCTTGAACAACTGGAAAAACATGTCTGGGATGCGGTTATCCTCGATTTAATGCTGCCGGGTGTCGATGGTCTGGAAATATGTCGTCGCATTCGTCAAATGAGTTTCTATTTACCCGTCATCATTATTAGCGCCCGTACCAGTGAAACTCACCGCGTTCTGGGGCTGGAGATGGGAGCCGATGATTATTTAGCCAAACCTTTCTCCATACTGGAACTGATGGCCCGCGTGAAGGCGTTGTTTCGCCGTCAGGAGGCGATGAGCCAGAATCTGCGTGTGGAAGCGGGGATCATTAACATCCATGGTTTGGAGATAGATCCCTTAGCCCGTGAAGTCCGCCAGCATGGCAAATCAATCGATTTGACGCCCCGTGAGTTCGATCTGCTCTATTTTTTCGCTCGTCATCCTGGCGAAGTTTTTTCGCGTCAGGCGCTGTTGGATCATGTGTGGGGCTACCAGCACGAAGGGTATGAGCATACGGTGAACAGTCATATTAATCGTCTGCGGACCAAGATTGAAAAAGATGCTGCTGAGCCGGAAATTATTCTTACCGTTTGGGGACGAGGCTATAAGCTTGCGGCGAATAACGCGGAGCATCAGTCATGATTTATCGACTGTCTTTAAGCCAGCGGCTGACCCTGGTATTTACCGCGATTATGTTGATTTGCGCGGTAGCCGTCAGCGTTGTCCAGCTGCGTAATAGTCAAAAATATGGCGATGCCATGGTGCAAAGGCTGTCGCTGGAACTGGCGAGCAAGATTGTCAAAAGTGAGGCTCTGATTGATACCCGCGGGCAGATCAATCGACAGACATTAAAAGGACTGTTTAATCACCTGATGACGCTCAATCCAAGCGTTGAACTGTATCTGGTTTCACCTGCAGGTGACATACTCGCCGATGCCGCACCGCCCGGGCATATTCAGCGCCAGAAAATTACCGTGCAGCCGATCCAGGGTTTTCTAAATTCGGATGCTTTGCCAGTGTATGGCGATGATCCGCGCAGCAATCAGCAGAAGGTCTTTAGTGCGGCGCCAGTGATGCTTAACGGCCAACTACATGGTTATCTGTACATTGTTCTCCAGGGCGAAAATCTGCATATGCTGGCAAATACCGCCTGGCAGAAAACGCTCTTGAACACCGTGACAGGAACATTAATTCTGGTTTTATTAGCCGGCGGAATTGCGGGCTTGTTGGTGTGGCGATGGGTGACGCATCCGGTAAAAAGGTTGACCGCGCAGG
Source organism: Citrobacter sp. wls615 (assembly GCF_005281355.1). Lineage (NCBI taxonomy): Bacteria > Pseudomonadati > Pseudomonadota > Gammaproteobacteria > Enterobacterales > Enterobacteriaceae > Citrobacter > Citrobacter sp. wls615. Next base: position 79,392 of record NZ_SZXM01000019.1, read on the forward strand.
TGGTCAAAATGGAGCAGGACAGTATTAGCGTCATTAAGCAGTTGGCGCAAAAAAAGCCCGTACCGTCACCGGGGAATGAAATTGCGTTGTTGAACAATGCGTTTATTGAACTGGCACAGCAAATTGCGCAGCAGTGGGATTTGTTAGCTGACAGCGATCGCCAGCGCAGAGAGTTTATTGCCAATATATCTCATGATTTACGCACGCCGCTCACCTCGCTGCTGGGGTATCTGGAAATGTTGTCGCTGAAAGCGGACACAATAACGCCAGAGGAAAACAGGCATTATCTTAGTATCGCGTTGCGCCAGGGGCATAAGGTTCGCCATCTGTCACAACAACTGTTTGAGCTGGCGAGGCTGGAGCACGGAGGCATAAAACCTCAGCGCGAACGTTTTGCTTTTGGCGAGTTGATCCAGGATGTGGCGCAGAAGTTTGATCTCCCTGTTGCCACACGTCATTTGCAGTTACACCTTGACGTGATGGGGCCGTTACCGCTGGTAAATGCCGATTTATCGATGATGGAAAGGGTAGTGACCAATTTGCTGGATAATGCTATCCGCCATACGCCTGACGGGGGGGATGTATGGCTAAAAATCTGGCGTGATGAAGATCGACTGTTAGCAGAAGTGCAGGACAGTGGTCCTGGCGTGGAAATGGGAGTACGCGAAGTATTATTTCAGCGCCCGACAGCGTTAACTCCCCGTGAGCAGCGTGGCGGTCTGGGATTGTTGATTGTGCGAAGAATGCTTGAACTGCATGGAGGCGATATCAATCTGGTTAATTCAACGGCAGGCGCGTGCTTCCGTTTTTGGTTGCCGCTGACGGATTCTCCATAGGGTAAATGTTGGTAGGTTGTCAATGATAATGAGAATTTTTATCATATATCGATAATTCATCATCTTATACTCGACAAGCGCAAGGAGATTGTATGTCACAGGATGTCGACAACCAATATATCGCCCGGACCAAAGCCGTTACTGGCTGTTTTTCTATGTTTTTGCTGATGTTTGGCCTCACGTTTACCCCGTTGTTTTTTCCCGCAAGCCAGGAGCTGCTCGCCAAAGGATTACTCTTCCCGCTGTTGTTTATGCTGGAATTTATCGTATTGGTTCCGCTGTATTATTTCTTCTTCAGAAAAAGAGAAGGGCTGGGCAAAGGGATCTTCAATGCCCGGTGGTTTGGCATTTTATTTGCGGCCCTGCTTTTTATTCAGCTTATCTTGCCGTGGTTGATAGGTCTCAGACAAACCGAAGCGTGGGTAACCAGCCAGATATCCTTAAACAGCTACGCGCTGTGGGTATCCGCTTTGACCCTGATATTTTTTGCGCCAGTTTATGAAGAAATTGTTTTCAGGGGCTGTTTATTCAACGCATTCCAGTATTGGTTCAATAATAAAACCTGGCTGTCGTCAGTCGTGGTATCGATCATTTTTGCCGTGATGCATACCCAGTATGTGGATCTGCGCACGCTGCTGATGCTGTTTCTTGTGTCGCAGGTTTTAATCCTTGCCAGATTGAAAAGCAACGGACTGCTGATGCCGATGACGCTGCATATCGTGATGAACGGGACGGTTATTGTCCTGCAAATGGCAGCGTCTTCATAAGTGATGATGCCCGAAGCCGGGCATCCTTGATTAAACGTGCAGACGATGGTGCAAACGCGCACCGACCAGCAACGCCAGCACCAGCATTAGGGCGATAAATCCGCCCACGCCGTTCCAGCCGTAGCTATGCCAGAACACACCGCCCAGCGTACCGGCAATACTGGAGCCCAGGTAATAGCTGAACAGATACAGGGAAGAGGCCTGGCCTTTAGCGCGTTTCGCCCGTGGCCCAATCCAACTGCTTGCCACGGAGTGCGCGGCAAAGAACCCGGCAGAAAAGAGCAGCATCCCGGCGAAGATCAGCCATAGTGAGGTAAACAGGGTCATCAATAGCCCAAAAAGCATCACGCCGGTTGAAACGATCATCACCGGGCCGCGACCATAGCGGGTGGTCATGGAGCCTGCTTTCGGCGAACTCCAGGTCCCGGTCAGATATGCCACGGATAACAGGCCGACAACTGCCTGACTGAGTTCCCACGGAGAGAGCATCAGGCGATAGCCGATGTAATTAAACAGTGTGACAAACGACCCCATCAGCAAAAAACCTTCCGCAAACAGTAGCGGTAACCCCCTGTCGCGCCAGTGCAAACGGAAATTGATGAACAATGATTTAGGTCGCAGCGACGTGGGCCTGAAATGACGGGACTCTGGCAAAATTTTCCAGAACATCAGCGCGGAGGCGAGGGCAAAACAGCCGATCGCCGCCAGCGCGATACGCCAGTTGAAAAAGTCGGTGAATACGCCGCTGATCAAGCGACCACTCATACCGCCAATTGAGTTGCCACTGATATACAAACCCATTGAGAAAGCCACGAAGCTGGGATGAATTTCCTCACTCAGATAGGTCATCCCCACTGCCGCCACGCCGCTCAGCGACAGACCGATCAGCGCGCGCATGATTAAAATCCCGTGCCAGCTGGTCATCATTGTTGAAAGCAGCGTACAGCAGGAGGCGAGTAGCAGTGCCGTAACCATTACCGGCTTACGACCTATCGCATCGGAAAGTGGGCCAGTAAACAGTAAACCGATGGCCAGCATTGCCGTAGAGATGGAAAGCGAAATACTGCTGCTGGCAGGGGAAACCCCAAACTCGTACGAGAGCACCGGCAGTATGGGCTGCACGCAATAGAGCAGGGCAAATGTCGCCAGCCCGGCAGAAAACAGCGCCAGCGTAACGCGCATAAAAGGGGATGTACCGCGTTTGATAAAACCATCCGGCAGGGTAACGCTCTCGTCAATATCGCTTGCCGGCGCGGTATCGACCGTTGTTGTACGACTCACTTGGAATCCTTGCTTAATATTTTGCTACTACAGGACCAGCCTTAAGAGTATGAAAATCCCAATATTCTGTCTAATATATTAATAATCTCAAATAATATTTTAAAAATATGAATATTGAACTTCGTCACTTACGCTACTTTGTGGCGGTTGCGGAAGAGTTGCATTTTGGCCGGGCGGCAGCGCGGCTGAATATTTCGCAACCACCGTTAAGCCAGCAGATCCAAATCCTGGAACAGCAGATTGGCGCCCGGTTATTGGCGCGAACTAACCGCAGCGTGGCCCTCACAGCCGCCGGAAAACAGTTTCTGGCGGACAGTCGGCAGATCCTTGGCATGGTTAATGAAGCCGCCGCCCGTGCAGAGCGTTTGCATCTCGGAGAAGCGGGGGAGTTGCGTATCGGCTTTACGTCATCAGCGCCGTTTATCAAAGCGGTGTCAGATACGCTCTCCCTGTTTCGCCAGCGCTATCCTGTGGTGCATATGCAAACCCGCGAGATGAATACGCGCGAGCAAATTGCTCCACTTAACGAAGGCACTCTGGATTTGGGGCTTATGCGTAACACGCAACTCCCGGAAACGCTGGCGCGAGAGGTTATTCTGCATGAACCGCTGATGGCGATGATCCCACGAGCGCACCCGTTGGCGCAAAAGCCCGTAGTGACGCTGGCTGAGCTGGCTAATGAGCCTTTTGTCTTTTTTGACCCGCATGTGGGAACGGGGTTGTATGACGACATTTTGGGCCTGATGCGTCGCTATAACCTCAAACCGACGATAACTCAGGAGGTTGGCGAGGCGATGACCATCATTGGATTAGTGGCCGCGGGATTGGGCGTTTCGATCCTGCCTGCTTCCTTTAAACGTGTGCAACTGTATGAAATGTGCTGGATCCCGATAGCGGAAGAAGATGCCGTCTCCGAAATGTGGTTAGTCTGGCCTAAGCATCATGAGCAAAGTCATGCCGCGCAACGTTTTCGTGAACAACTGCTGGCGGCGGTCCAGGCGATTAATTTAGTTTAAATATGGGTGAAAATGTGCAGTAAATCACAAGGCTAAGTAAAAAGTTGACGGGAGCCATTGAAGTGCTTCACCATAGCCCGCAGATTATTTCGGAGCGCGAAAATAAAGGGAGTAAGTGGTGGTTGCTGATAGTCAGCCTGGGCATATCGATCAAATTAAGCAGACCAATGCGGGCGCGGTCTATCGCCTGATTGATCAGCTGGGACCGGTATCGCGTATTGATCTCTCTCGCCTGGCACAATTGGCGCCTGCCAGTATTACCAAAATTGTCCGAGAAATGCTTGAAGCACACCTGGTACAAGAGCTGGAAATCAAGGAAGCGGGGAGTCGTGGGCGTCCGGCCGTGGGGCTGGTTGTCGAAACCGAAGCCTGGCACTATCTATCTATTCGCATCAGTCGCGGCGAGATTTTTCTGGCGCTGCGCGATCTGAGCAGCAAGTTGGTGGTTGAGGATTGCCTGGAAATGGCGCTGGTCAGTGAAACACCTCTGCTGCAACGTGTCATTACCCAGGTCGATCAGTTTTTCATCCGCCACCAGCAAAAGCTGGAACGCCTGACCTCCATCGCCATCACGCTACCTGGCATAATCGATACCGAAAACGGCATCGTTCATAGCATGCCGTTTTACGATGACGTCAAAGAGATGCCGCTGGGCGAAGCGCTCGAAAACCATACCGGTGTGCCGGTCTATATTCAGCATGATATCAGCGCCTGGACCATGGCGGAGGCGCTTTTTGGCGCGTCGCGTGGCGCACGCGATGTCATTCAGGTCGTCATTGATCATAACGTTGGTGCAGGGGTGATAACCGACGGTCATTTACTGCATGCCGGTAGCAGTAGCCTGGTGGAAATTGGTCATACGCAGGTCGATCCCTACGGTAAACGTTGCTATTGCGGTAATCATGGCTGTCTGGAAACCATCGCCAGCGTCGACAGCGTACTGGAACTCGCGCAGGTGCGGCTGAAGCAGTCAATGAGCTCTTCACTGCATGGACAACCGTTAACAGTGGACGCGCTGTGTTTGGCAGCCATGCAGGGTGATTTATTGGCGAAGGATATCATTAGCGGTGTCGGGACCCACGTCGGACGTATCCTTGCTATTATGGTGAATTTGTTCAACCCCCAAAAGATATTGATTGGTTCTCCGCTCAGTAAAGCGGCGGATATTTTGTTTCCCACCATTGCTGACAGCATTCGTCAGCAGGCGCTCCCGGCTTACAGTCGGCATATTGTCGTCGAAAGTACGCAGTTTACTAATCAGGGGACGATGGCAGGGGCCGCGCTCGTTAAGGACGCGATGTATAACGGTTCTTTGTTGATACGTCTATTACAGGGTTAACATTTTTTAACTGTTGTACGAAAAATTGCGCTATCTCAAGCTGATTCCGGTCGTCATACCTTAGACTTTCTCCACTGTTTTATTTTCCTGACTTATATTTTCAAAGCATAACGGTGGAGTTAGTGATGCTGAAGCGTTTCTTTATTACAGGTACAGACACTTCTGTTGGGAAGACCGTGGTTTCCCGCGCATTACTACAAGCGTTGGCGTCAGGGGGTAAAAGTGTCGCGGGCTACAAACCGGTAGCCAAAGGAAGCAAAGAGACACCTGAAGGCTTGCGCAACAAAGATGCGCTGGTGCTGCAAAGTGTGTCATCCATCGAACTGCCTTATGAGGCGGTCAACCCGATTGCGCTGAGCGAGGACGAAAGTAGCGTAGCGCATAGTGGTCCGGTCAATTACACCTTGCTTTCCAACGGTCTCGCAAGTCTGAGTGAAAAAGTCGATCACGTTGTCGTGGAAGGCACCGGCGGCTGGCGGAGTCTGATGAATGATCTGCGTCCGCTATCTGAATGGGTGGTACAGGAACAAATGCCGGTGCTGATGGTAGTCGGTATTCAGGAAGGTTGTATTAATCATGCCATCCTTACCGCACAGGCGATTGCCAGCGACGGATTGCCGCTGCTTGGCTGGGTCGCAAACCGAATCAACCCAGGGCTGGCGCATTATGCGGAAATCATTGATGTGCTGAGCAAAAAATTACCTGCGCCGCTAATCGGCGAACTGCCGTATCTGCCTCGCGCAGAGCAGCGCGAGCTGTCACAGTATATCCGTCTGTCAATGCTTGGCAGCGTGCTGTCGGTAGATAGAGTCGTGGCGTAACGTTCTCGACAGCACTGACGCCACCACGCAGGCGATCAGTAATCCGGGGAGCAAGCGATACTCCCCGGTCATTTCACAAACCATCAATGTAGACATAATTGGCGCATGCGTGGTGGCTGCCAGTAGCGTGGCCATCCCCGTTAATCCCAGCAGAATGGCAATTTCATCCGGACCCGGAAGCCATAATCCCCACGCCCGTCCCAGCAGCATGCCGACAGACATACCGACAAACAGCGTTGGCGTAAACACCCCACCCGGCGCACCGGAGCCACTGCTGGCAAGCACAGCCAGTAACTTGCAGATAAAGATCCCACTCACCACGGTCAATAGCGGTGGCGAGAGTAGGTATGACTGCACCACGCTGTAGCCATTTCCCCAAACGGCAGGAGTGAGCAGCGACAACAGGCCAACGATCAGCCCGCCAAGCGCCAGTTGCCACGGTGGCGAGAGTTTTAAGCGTAAAAAGCCATTATGGCTGGCGGTCATCAACCACATGAACAGCGGACCGCAGACGCCGGCAACCAGACCAGTACTGACGATCATGACGTATTCCAGCACATGCAGTTCCCGTGTGAAGTGCACGGCATAGAGCAATGCATTGCTGTCGCTCAGCACATTAGTGGTGAGCAAAGCGACGACGGCGGATACCACCACCGGCCCCAGCGAGGCGAGGATCATCGTGCCAAACAAGACTTCAGCAATAAATAAACTGCCCGCCAGCGGGGCATGATACGCGCCGGCCATACCTGCAGCCGCGCCACAAGCAATCCATAATTTCCATTCAGCGCGGGGTGTAAAGCGTTGGGCAAAGCTGGACGCGGCCAGCGCCGCCAGCAAAATCATGGCGCCTTCGCGCCCGATAGCACTGCCGCTGGCGACAACCAGTAACGATGCCAGTGACTTTACCAGGCTTGCGCTGACGTCGAATTGTCCATCCGTTTGCAGGGCTTCCATGTAATCTGTAGGAGCCTGTGGTCGTAAACGGTTGAATTTTTGCCAACCCCAGAGCAGTAAGCCAGCTGCCAGGCCGCCCAGCGCGGGCGTCAGCATGCGTCTTATAGGAGAAAGGTTTGTCGCCGCATTGACCAGACTGCCCGTGTCGTTGCCCAGGAACAACCATTCAAGAAGGAACATGGCATGGCGAAAACCCGCGACGGCTAACGCGGCAAGGATACCAATCAGCGCGGCGATCAGCAGGCGGCGAAACATCGCACGCAGGTCAGGGTAAGCATGTAAATGATGCATGAGTGGCCAGACAGGGAAATTCAGACGCTTTATTTTGCGGCTATTTGGCAGCAGAAGCAAAAGCTCAGCGTGCGCAACGGGATGGAACGCAGGCAAGAAACGTCTTGCCTGCGGCGAAATTAACGAAATATAGGTTTATCGGCTACTGGGATCAGTAATTGCGATCGCCACTGTGCCAGCGTCAGTCGCGCCAGTTCACCCAAAGCCTGGTAGAACGGGTGGTTCGCATGTTCGATAAACACGTCAAGGAAGCGAGTTGACCACGGTAGCAGATGCCAGGCTAATAACTGTTCGCATTCCGTGTGGCGTCCGTTTTCAGCAAGCCAGGCCGTCAGTAACAGCAACGCGCCGAAGTGATCTTCCGGTTCATTTTGCTGCATGGCAAACTGGATCCCGTTGTCCCGCATCCACTGACGTAATGCCAGTGTGGAATCGCCAAACAAGACATTTTCACGATCCAGCCAGACAGAACCCCAGGGTGGAGAAGGTAGCGCGTAAGGGCCGACAAACAGTTGCTGCCAGGCTTGCGGGAGCGGCTCATCAGCCTCGGTCTGCAGTTGTTCAGCCAGCGCAGAAAGGGACGTGGGTGCAAGCGGCCACTGCGCCTGCCAGCCATCGGTTTTAAGCGCACTGACCAGCGCAGAAGCTTCCGCACTGTCTGGCGCATAGTAGAACAGCGCACCCAATACGCGCGCCGCGGTAGAGAAGTTGTCACGTTGTGAAAAATGGGTCATGCAAACAATCCTGAAAAGTGCGGGTTGCCCCGCACCCGAGTGTTAACCTGCAACAGCCATTCCGACTGTCATATGTAAGCCATAAAACAAACCGCGGCCAATAACTTCACCGGCAAACACGAAAATTAAACCCAGCGCCAATCCGCCGACAGCCGGTTCTTTGCGACGAATTAGCGGGCATATCCAGCAACCCAGCCCCGCAGCCAGCATCACGATGCGCCAGACCTGTAAGCTTGCGTAGTCGGGAACCAGAGCGTTGGCGTGTTGTACCGAACTGTGAATTTCGCTGAGCGATACGCCCTGCAAAACGATAACGGCCACGGTCACCAGCAGGGCAAGAATGCTGATTCCGGCGAATCTGGCGGCGTTAAACGACATGCTCGCAGCGCGTAGCAGCAGGGCGGCAAACATCGGGCCACTCAGCAACATCGTCATGAAAAACGCCAGCGTAGTATAGCCATTATACCAGGTCGGAACGGTGTCTATCTGATAGACGTTAGTCATCGCCAGAACAAAAACCAGACCAAGCAACATGCTGAGCAGCAGCCAGATTTTACCTAACGTAGCCGGCATTTTACCGAGAAACGCCACCAGCCACCACAGACCACCAACCGCGAAAAACAGCGAACCGCTGGCGATTTCGTTACTGAGCGCCGATGCGCCGATTCTGTTCAGCGAGTTAAACGCGCGTAGCGGTGAACCTAAATGCATTATTGAGGCGAGAAAGGCGATGCCCATCACCAGCCACAGGAAAAACATACTGCGCACGATACGTCGTTTTGCCACATCGTCTTTGGTGGTTAACCAGCCATACCCACTCACGATCAGCGCCCCGGCCACACATTGGCCCAGCACCGTAAACAGGACCAGCGGCCATTCATGCCATCCATTTCCCATTTTACACCTCCTTCGGATTAGCCAGAAAACCCGTGGTATCCCCGGTCGGGCGGCAATTGGCATTGGGTTTGATCACAATACTCGGTTTGGTGAAGTGTGCGCCCGGTAACGGGGCAACCGCCGCCAGCTCACCATGTTTTTTGCGCAACTCATCAATCGGACCAAAGTCCAGCGCGCGTAGCGGACAGGACTCAACGCAGATAGGCTTTTTGCCGTCGGCGACGCGATCATGACAGCCATCGCACTTGGTCATATGACCTTTGGCGGCATTGTATTGCGGCGCACCGTATGGGCAGGCCATGTGACAGTAGCGACAGCCGATGCATACGTCTTCATCCACCACGACAAAACCATCTTCGCGCTTATGCATAGCCCCACTAGGACAAACCTTGGTGCAGGCTGGATCCTCGCAGTGGTTACAGGATATGGAGAGATAGTAGGCAAAAACGTTCTGATGCCAGACGCCGTTATCCTCCTGCCAGTCACCGCCAGCGTATTCATATATCCGCCGGAAACTGACGTCAGGAGTGAGGTCTTTGTAGTCTTTGCAGGCCAGCTCGCAGGTTTTGCACCCGGTGCAACGACTGGAATCAATAAAAAATCCATACTGAGTTGTCATGGGTTAGTCCTTAAACCTTCTCGATCTCGACCAGATTAGTGTGCTGTGGGTTGCCTTTTGCCAGCGGTGAAGGGCGCTGTGTTGTCAGCGTATTGACGCAGGCGCCATGGTCAATTTTGTCGCCGGCCATATCGGCATCGTGCCATGCACCCTGGCCCATTGCGCTGACGCCAGGCAGGATCCGTGGCGTTACTTTGGCCGGAATACGTACTTCACCGCGGTCGTTAAAGACCCGCACCATATCGCCATTTGCAATACCACGCTTTTGGGCATCGACGGGGTTGATCCACACTTCCTGACGACAGGACGCTTGCAGAACATCGATATTGCCGTAGCTGGAGTGCGTACGGGATTTGTAATGGAAGCCAAACAACTGCAGCGGAAATGCGCTACGTTTAGGATCGTCCCACCCTTCAAACGTGGAGGCGTAGACGGGAAGCGGGCTAATTACTTCGTCCTTCTGCAATTCCCAGGTGTTGGCAATTTTCGCCAGTCGGCTGGAGTAAATTTCAATCTTTCCTGACGGAGTTTTTAGCGGATTTGCCTGCGGATCGTCGCGGAATTTTTTGTAGGCGACAAAATGCCCGTTAGGATCTTTGCGTTTATAGATCCCCATTTTTTTCAGCTCGTCATAAGAAGGGAGCGCGGGGTCCTTGGCCAGCATTTTTGCATACAGATACTGGAGCCACTGTTCCTGAGTACGGCCTTCCGTAAACCGTTGATAGATATCATTGCCAAGGCGTTTGGCGACTTCGCTCATTATCCAGTAGATCGGTTTGCGTTCGAACTTCGGTGACGTCGCGGGTTGAATAAAAATGAGGTATCCCATGTTGCCCGCATAGTCGTTAGGAATGATGTCTTCCTGTTCGACGGTCATTAAATCCGGCAGCAGAATATCGGCATATTTCGCCGAGGAAGTCATGAAGTTTTCGATGACCACTATCATTTCGCATTTCGTATCATCCTGAAGGATCTCATGCGTTTTATTGATATCTGAATGCTGATTAGTAATGGTATTGCCCGCGTAGTTCCAGATAAATTTAATCGGTACATCGAGCTTATCTTTCCCGCGCACGCCATCGCGGGTTGCGGTCATTTCCGGGCCACGGGCGATGGCGTCGGTCCAGCTAAAGCAGGATATCTGGGTCTTGATGGGATTATCCGGCAGCGGCATGCGTTCAATCGTGATGGTGTAGGTTGATTCTCGTGCACCGCTATTGCCACCGTTGATGCCAACGTTGCCGGTAAGAATTGGCAGCATCGCGATCGCGCGCGAAGTCAGTTCGCCGTTAGCCTGACGTTGTGGACCCCAACCCTGACAAATATACGCCGGTTTTGTACTACCGATTTCTCTGGCCAGTTTAATGATGCGCTCGGCCGGGATCCCGGTGACATGCGAGGCCCATTGGGGCGTTTTAGCGATACCGTCATCGCCGTTGCCAAGTATATAGGCCTTGTAGTGTCCGTTAGCGGGGGCGTCAGCGGGTAGGGTTTTCTCGTCATAACCGACGCAATATGTGTCGAGGAACGCCTGGTCGACCAGATCTTCGTTAATCAGGACCCAGGCGATTCCCGCCACCAGTGCGGCATCGGTTCCCGGACGGATAGGGATCCACTCATCTTCACGACCCGCAGCGGTATCGGTATAACGCGGGTCGATGACGATCATGCGGGCGTTAGAACGCTCCCGGGCCTGCTCAAGGAAGTATGTTATGCCACCGCCGCTCATGCGCGTTTCGGCAGGGTTATTGCCGAACATCACCACCAGCTTCGTGTTTTCAATGTCGGAGGTACTGTTGCCGTCATTTGAGCCGTAGGTGTAAGGCATTGCCGCCGCGATTTGTGCGGTACTGTAGGTGCCGTAATGGCTCAGGAATCCGCCATAGCAGTTCATCAGGCGAGCGACCAGCGAGGCATAAGGGGAGGAGCGAGTAATATTGCCGCCGACAATGCCAGAGGTGTAGTTGATATACACGGCCTCATTACCGTATTTCTGTACGGTATTTTTTAAACTGGTGCTGATGGTATCCAGCGCTTCCTGCCAGGTTATGCGTTCGAATTTACCCTCACCGCGTTTGCCCACACGCTTCATAGGATAATTGAGGCGATCCGGATGATTGATCCGTCGACGGATTGAGCGTCCACGCAAACAGGCACGCACCTGGTGCTGACCATAAATATCGTCTCCGGTCGTATCGGACTCCACCCATACGACCTCGTCATCTTTGACGTGCAGTTGCAGGGCACAACGGCTGCCGCAGTTTACGGAACAAGCGCCCCAAACCACTTTCTCTTCAGCTGGTTGTAACGCCTGTTGTACCGCAGCCGCTGCGGTGCGCATTCCAAAAGGTAACGATAACCCGCCCGCGGCCAGCGCCAACGAACCGATAGCCGAGGATTTCACTAATGTCCTGCGGCTGATGCCTCCATATTGCTCAGTTTCCGACATAACTCACTCCATTATAGTTATCGTTATATATAAATATTTATAACGAAATTAATAGCATGCTAATAATGGAATGAGTTTACCCCCTTATAGGTATGCCATCTTAATGCATATCAAACAGGAGTACCCCTCCGCGTACGGAGGGGGAGATTTATTGCGGTTCGGCGGCGTGCCCGTCCTGTGCAGGCGAACTATTGGCAGGGGCGTTGCCGCTGTTAGTCCGGGTATAGAGAATTTTGTGCGTATCGTTTGCACAATGGCCTACCACCAGTGAATCAGGTTGATCGGCCTGATCGTTGGGGACAATGTTCAGTGTAAAGCTGGACTCTGCGACGCCATTATTTATGATGCGCTGTTCGATATCGCTCTTAACGCGTTCGCAGGACGCTGGTGCCGCCAGAACTTGTGGGGAGGCAGCTACCAGTAAGATTGCGGCAATTCCTGTTATGTATTTCATCATCAGCTCCTTTTGTGAACGACATGAACTAAGAGTAGCATTTCTGGTGTAAATAATTGTATTTGCTAATATGATTGAGAATTATCTTCTTATCCGGGTGAAAAATGTGAAGAAACAGACCCTGTTAGTTTTCCTGTGCGCCGTACTGGTCGGGTGTGATAACGCCAAAGGGCTGGTTTCTTTTACACCGGAAATGGCCAGTTTTTCCAATGAATTTGATTTCGATCCGCTGCGTGGGCCAGTGAAAGATTTCAGTCAGACGCTTCTTAATGATAAAGGTGAAGTTTCCAAGCGCGTTGTCGGTACGCTCTCGCAGGAAGGGTGTTTCGATACGCTTGAACTGCACGATATCGAAAATAATACCGGAATGGCGCTGGTTCTGGATGCCAACTATTATCGCGATGCCGAAACGCTGGAAAAAAAGATCCGCTTACAAGGTAAATGCCAGCTAGCGGAACTGCCTGCTGCCGGTGTGGTGTGGGATACCGACGATAACGGCTTTGTCGTTTCTGCCACGGGAAAAGAGATGAAAGTCCAGTACCGCTATGACGCGGAAGGCTACCCGCTGGGTAAAACTACCGTCAGTAAAGACAATACCTTACAGGTTGATGCCAAACCGTCGGTTGATCCGCTGAAGAAGCTGGATTACACGGCGGTGAGTATGCTGAACAATCATCCATTAGGTAATGTCAGGCAAACCTGTAAGTACGATAACTACGCCAACCCGGTCAACTGCCAGCTGGTTATCGTTGACGAAAGCGTGAAGCCAGCAGTTGAACATCATTACTCGATTGAAAATACCATCGATTACTACTAATCGCCTTTATTGAGCGGTAGGTTGTAGCAGGTTAGGACCAGACGTTTTGTGTTCTGCCAGATACTGCTGCTGGAAAATACACATACGGATGGTGTTGCGGTACTGACCGTTGATAAAGAATTCATGAATCAGTTCACCTTCCACCATAAAGCCGAGTTTACGGTAGATGTGGATGGCTTTTTCGTTCTCTTTATCAACGATTAGATACAGCTTATATAAGTTGAGAACGGTAAAGCCATAATCCATCGCCAGCTTTGCCGCCCGCGAAGCCAGACCTTTACCCTGATATTCGGGCGAAATAATAATCTGGAATTCAGCCCGGCGGTGGACGTGGTTAATCTCTACCAGCTCCACCAGCCCGGCTTTTTCACCTTCGCATTCCACCACAAAGCGACGTTCGCTTTGGTCGTGAATATGCTTGTCGTACAGGTCTGACAGCTCAACAAACGCTTCGTAAGGTTCTTCGAACCAGTAACGCATAACGCTGGCGTTGTTATCAAGCTGGTGGACAAAACGTAAATCTTCACGCTCCAGCGGGCGCAGCTTAACACTGAGGGCGCTAGTCATATTGTATCCTTGCAATATCCTTTAGGGGCACAGTCATTATGGTGCAACGGTACGGCCAGTACGACGGTCGAGGCAGCGCAGGGTGTTAGGTTCCCAGTAGGCGTTAATATTGGCGCTCTGTTCGCACTTATCACGGCTATCAAAGGCCGCGTCGGCTTTGTCCCACTCTTTCTCAGTACGCTTGTTCACTTTCTGACGTAGTTGGCGGGTATCGTTCCATTGTTCCTTTTCCATTGCGGCCTGTTGACGGCTTTGCGCACTGTCCCCGGATTCAATGACCAGTTTACTGGTTTCAGCAAATGCTGAAGAGGTGTACACAGCCGCCGCAAGCGTCAGCATAGCCGTCAGACACAGACGTTTGGTCAGTGTAATATTCATGGCGAATTCCTTTTATGAGAAAGGGAAAAACGATAAAACAGGGCTAAATTCTACACTATTCCTGCTTCAGGGCATACCCACTGAGCGGATATGGATACGTTGGCGATATTCTGTCGTATCATGGTTAAACCGAAGGTAACTGAATAACGTCAATGCTTAAGACCACCTTTCTTTTTTTCGTCACCGCCTTATGCGAAATCATCGGCTGCTTTTTACCCTGGCTCTGGCTTAAACGAGGCGCTACGGCGTGGCTGTTGGTACCCGCCGGTGTATCGTTGGCCTTATTCGTCTGGCTGCTGACGCTGCATCCCGCCGCGAGTGGGCGAGTTTACGCGGCCTATGGCGGTGTTTATGTTGTCACTGCGCTGCTATGGCTGCGCTTTGTCGATGGCGTAAAACTCAGCCTGTATGACTGGTCTGGTGCGCTGGTGGCCTTGTGCGGGATGCTGATTATCGTGGCTGGATGGGGGCGCGCATAGCGCCTTTTTTGTGATCAACGAGCGCTTTTTCGATCTTTATACTTGTATGGTAGTAGTTCAGTTGAGTAAATTTCCTGCATCTCAAGAACAGATGTAAGGAAGAAAAAATGAAGATTGTCGGGGCTGAAGTTTTTGTCACCTGCCCGGGGCGTAATTTTGTAACGTTAAAAATAACGACAGATGATGGGATCACCGGGCTGGGCGATGCCACCTTAAATGGCCGCGAATTATCCGTGGCGTCCTATCTGAAAGATCATGTCTGTCCGCAACTTATTGGTCGCGACGCGCATCGAATCGAAGACATCTGGCAGTTTTTCTACAAAGGCGCGTACTGGCGTCGCGGTCCGGTCACCATGTCGGCGATTTCCGCAGTAGATATGGCATTGTGGGACATCAAAGCGAAAGCGGCGAACATGCCGTTGTATCAGTTGCTCGGCGGTGCGTCTCGCGAAGGCGTCATGGTTTACTGCCACACCACAGGCCATACCGTAGATGATGTGCTGGAAGATTACGCGCGACATAAAGAGATGGGCTTTAAAGCGATTCGCGTACAGTGCGGCGTACCGGGCATGAAAACCACTTACGGTATGTCAAAAGGCAAAGGTTTGGCCTATGAACCCGCGACCAAAGGGCAGTGGCCGGAAGAGCAGTTGTGGTCTACAGAGAAATACCTCGATTTCACGCCAAAACTGTTTGCCGCTGTTCGCGATAAATTTGGTTTTAACGAACATCTGCTACATGACATGCACCATCGCCTGACGCCGATTGAAGCTGCCCGGTTTGGCAAAAGCATTGAGCAATATCGTCTGTTTTGGATGGAAGACCCAACCCCAGCCGAAAACCAGGAGTGTTTCCGCCTGATCCGCCAGCATACGGTCACGCCGATTGCAGTAGGGGAAGTTTTCAATAGCATCTGGGATTGCAAACAGCTGATCGAAGAACAGCTGATCGACTATATCCGCACCACCATTACCCATGCGGGCGGCATTACCGGTATGCGCCGTATTGCCGATTTCGCCTCGCTGTATCAGGTACGCACGGGGTCGCATGGACCTTCCGATCTGTCACCCGTATGCATGGCCGCAGCACTGCATTTTGATCTGTGGGTGCCGAACTTCGGCGTTCAGGAATATATGGGGTATTCCGAGCAAATGCTGGAAGTGTTCCCGCATAACTGGACTTTTGATAACGGCTACATGCACCCGGGCGATAAGCCAGGCCTTGGTATTGAGTTTGATGAAAAACTGGCGGCGAAATATCCGTATGACCCGGCATATCTGCCTGTCGCTCGCCTGGAAGATGGCACGCTGTGGAACTGGTAAGGAGTGATTTGCTATGAAAAGTATTGTGATTGAAAAACCAAATACGCTGGTCATTGCCGAGCGGCCCGTTCCAGAGCCATCAGCGGGAGAGGTGAGGGTGAAGGTAAAACTGGCGGGAATTTGTGGTTCCGATAGCCATATTTACCGTGGGCATAATCCATTTGCGCAGTATCCTCGCGTTATCGGCCACGAATTTTTTGGCGTGATCGATGCGGTAGGGGAAGGTGTTGATCGTGCGCGAATGGGGGAACGAGTATCCGTTGATCCCGTTATCAGCTGCGGGCATTGCTATCCCTGTTCAATAGGTAAACCTAACGTTTGCACATCGCTGGTGGTGCTGGGCGTTCATCGCGATGGTGGTTTTAGCGAGTACGCCGTGGTACCGGCAAAAAATGCCTGGACGATCCCCGATGCCGTTCCTGATGAACATGCCGTCATGGTAGAGCCTTTTACCATCGCCGCGAACGTAACCGGACAAATTAAACCTACAGAAAATGATATTGCGCTGATTTATGGTGCAGGGCCTATGGGGCTAACCACCGTACAGGCGCTTAAACGTGTCTATAAAGTAAAAACCTTGGTGATTGCCGACAGAATCGAAGAACGCCTGAGCATGGCGAAGCAGTGCGGCGCTGACTGGGTAATAAATAATGGTCAGCAATCGTTGCAAGATTTCCTGGCGGAAAAAGGGCTTAAGCCGACCATCATCGTGGATGCGGCTTGTCATCCATCCATTTTACAGGAGGCTATCACGCTGGCATCGCCAGCCGCACGGATTGTCCTGATGGGCTTCTCCAGCGAACCTTGTCAGATTGTTCAGCAGGGCATTACCGGGAAAGAACTTTCAATTTATTCCTCAAGATTAAATGCCAATAAATTCCCGATTGTTATTGATTGGTTAGTTAACGGACTTATCAATCCTAATCAACTTATTACCCATACTTTTGACTATCACCACGTTACAGACGCAATTGAATTGTTCGAGAAAGATCAGCAGCACTGCTGCAAAGTTTTACTCACATTCACTGAATAATATAAATAACTGCGAGTAAGTGGTACGCATCTTACCTCTACGAGATAGCCAATATGAATCAAGAAAAACACGAAAGATCCACCAAAGATCTGGTCAGAGCCGCCGTATCCGGATGGTTAGGTACTGCGCTCGAATTTATGGATTTTCAGTTATATTCTTTGGGTGCCGCACTGGTATTCCATGAGATATTTTTCCCGGAACAATCTGCGGCGATGGCCCTCATTTTAGCAATGGGAACCTACGGTGCGGGATATATTGCTCGTATCGTCGGGGCATTTATATTTGGCAAGATGGGGGACAGCATCGGGCGTAAAAAGGTGTTGTTTATTACTATCACCATGATGGGGATTTGTACAACATTAATCGGCGTTCTACCAACCTATGCGCAAATCGGTATCTTTGCGCCCGTACTGCTGGTGACGCTGCGTATTGTGCAAGGGCTTGGCGCGGGGGCTGAGATCTCGGGGGCGGGAACGATGCTTGCCGAGTATGCGCCGAAAGGGAAACGCGGGATTATTTCCTCACTTGTCGCCATGGGAACCAACTGTGGGACCCTTAGCGCAACGGCAATCTGGGCGGTGATGTTCTTTGCTCTTGACCGTGAGGAATTATTAGCCTGGGGGTGGCGCATTCCGTTCCTTGCCAGTATTGTGGTGATGATCTTTGCCATCTGGTTACGTATGAATCTCAAAGAAAGCCCGGTATTTGAGAAAGTTAATGATGAAGAAAATGCGTCGGCATTAAACAATGCGTCGGAAAATACGCTGGGGGCGATGTTTACCAGTAAATCGTTCTGGCTGGCAACCGGTTTACGCTTTGGTCAGGCGGGCAACTCTGGGTTAATCCAAACCTTTCTTGCCGGTTATTTAGTACAGACATTGTTATTTGATAAATCAATACCCACCGATGCGTTAATGATTAGCTCGGTACTTGGATTTATTACCATACCGCTGCTCGGTTGGTTGTCTGATAAATTTGGTCGTCGTTTACCCTATATTATCCTCAATATCTCAGCCATTATTTTGGCTTACCCGATGCTGTCAATTGTGGTGGATAAAACGTATAGCCCGGGCGTTATTATGACAGCATTGATTGTTATTCATAACTTTGCTGTGTTGGGATTATTTGCTCTCGAAAATATCACCATGGCTGAAATGTTTGGTGCCCGTAATCGCTTTACGCGAATGGCGATTTCAAAAGAGGCAGGCGGATTGGTAGCCGTTGGTTTTGGACCTGTTCTGGCCGGTATTTTCTGTAACATGACCAATTCCTGGTGGCCAATTCTGGCGATGGTCATTGCCTATTCACTGATCGGTCTGGTGTCTGCGCTGCTGATGCCGGAAGTGAAAGACCGCGATCTGAGTGTGCTTGAGGATGCCGCTGAAGTGAGTCAGACGAATAAAGTTCGTTGTTCGGCGACCCAGATAAGCTAAGTCCTGGTAATAGCATGGACGGATACGGTTATGCTCCGCCATGCTATTACACAGCTTTAAATGATGTCATACCAATTATGAAAAGCTTAATGCAAATCAAAACATACAACCCTACAGGCGTTACTCTGAGACAGTCCTGATTTCATAGATAAGTAGGCCATACCATGCAAAACAAGCTCTTAGCGGCAAAGGCTGCGCTTCCTGACTACGATCGTACCACACTGGTCCCACGTATTGTTCATCTGGGATTTGGCGCGTTTCATCGCGCACATCAGGGTGTTTATGCTGACATCCTGGCTGCAGAACACGGCAGTGACTGGGGTTATTGCGAAGTAAATCTGATTGGCGGTGAGCAGCAGATTGCCGATCTGAAACAGCAAAATTATCTGTATACCGTTGCGGAAATGTCTGCGGATGCGTGGACTGCCAGAGTCGTTGGTGTGGTGAAAAACGCGCTGCATGCGCAGGTAGATGGTCTGGAAAGCGTACTGGCTGCGATGTGCGAACCGCAGGTGGCGATCGTTTCTCTCACCATCACCGAGAAAGGATATTGCCACTCTCCGGCGACGGGGCAACTGATGTTAGACAACCCCATGATTGCCGCCGATTTGCAAAATCCAAAACAACCAAAAACTGCGCCAGGCGTGGTAGTTGAAGCTCTGGCGCGCCGCAAAGCTGCGGGGTTAGCCGCATTTACCGTGATGTCCTGCGACAACATGCCTGAAAACGGCCACGTGATGCGCAATGTCGTCACTGCGTATGCCCGAGCGGTAGATGCTGAACTGGCTGCATGGATCGAACAGCATGTGACGTTCCCGTCTACAATGGTTGACCGCATTGTTCCTGCGGTTACCCCGGAGACGCTGGACAAAATTGAACACATCACCGGGGTACGCGACCCGGCAGGCGTAGCCTGTGAACCGTTCCGTCAGTGGGTAATTGAAGATAACTTTGTCGCCGGTCGTCCGGCATGGGAAAAGGCCGGGGCGGAGCTGGTATCGGATGTGATCCCCTTTGAAGAGATGAAACTGCGTATGCTCAACGGCAGTCACTCTTTCCTTGCCTATCTTGGTTATCTGGCGGGTTATCAGCATATCAACGACTGCATGGAGGATGAAAATTATCGTCTTGCCGCGCGAGCGTTGATGTTGCAGGAACAGGCGCCGACGCTGAAAGTGAAAGGTGTGGATCTGCAGCACTATGCCGATCTGCTCATTGAGCGCTACAGCAACCCGGCTCTGCGTCACCGTACCTGGCAGATTGCGATGGATGGTAGCCAAAAACTGCCGCAGCGTATGCTCGATTCAATTCGTTGGCACATTGCGCATGGCAGCCATTTTGCGCTGCTGGCACTGGGCGTAGCCGCCTGGATGCGCTATGTCGGCGGTGTGGATGAACACGGTCAGGCGATTGAAATCAGCGATCCGCTGTTGCCGGTGATCCAGACTGCGGTTCGCAGTAGTCCCGAGGGGGAAGCACGCGTTCAGGCGTTACTGGCGATTGATGCCATTTTTGGTCGCGAATTACCGCAGGTAGAACTATTCAAAAACCAGGTCACAGAAGCCTATCTTGCTTTACTGGCTGAAGGGGCGAAGGCAACGGTTGCGAAGTATGCAGCAAAACTGAAGTAACGAAGGGCATCATTTATGACGCCATCTGGCTTTCAGCGAGCCAGATGGCGCAGAGTTTTCTGGCATTCACACCAATTAGTTCATGCCCAAACGAATCAACTCGATAGGGGTATATTTACCTTCACACCCTTCGATTGCCACTGTTTTGCCACGGCGAATTTGCTCAGCGGTCAGGCCATCGGTGTCTATCGCTGTAATGCGGCCTGTGAGTCCGGTGCCGCTAATCATGACGCGGCTGCCAGTGGTGATTGCGTTGCGGTTACGATCGTATGTTTTCATGGTGTTTTCTCCTTTCCAACTCACCGTCAAAGCCCGTGGGCCTCTGGTCCCACGTAACGGGCGCAATATAAATACGCTTCTCGCTAAGGATTTTTTTTGTTTTCGATCAAAATCACAGCTTTTTTTAGAGAGATGTGCAGGAGAGGGTAAACGCAGGACAACTCACCCCGCAGAGAGGTGAGCGTAAAATTAATCTTCGCTGAACCAGTCGCTATTTTCCTGGCGAATAAGCTGCACAGACTCACCGATCTCCTGAAGGTGCAGCATCATTGCGCGCTCGACGCCGTCACCATCATGTTTTTCAAGTGCGGCAAAGATATCGTGATGCTGGCGAAGCAGCATTTCAGGAGGGGAAATATGATCCAGGCTCATATAGCGAACGCGGTCAATGGTGGCTTTAATATTCTCGACGGTGTCCCAGGCGAGCTGGCACTCGGCGATTAAAGCCAGTTTCTGATGAAACTCATCGTCAAGCTGGAAGAAATCATCAATTTGTTTTCGGTCAATCGCAATGCGCTGCTGATGCAGATTCTGTTCGAGCTGATAGCACTGTTTATCGGTGATCAGGGTGGCGGCGCGGCGGACCACGGCACATTCAATTGCCTGGCGAACAAAACAACCGTTTTGCACCTGCGACAACGAAATTTTGTTCACGTAGCTGCCACGCTGCGGACGGATCTGAATCAGACCGTTCTCTGCCAGTTTGATGAATGCCTCTCGTACCGGCTGGCGTGAAACATTGAAGCGTACGGAAACCTCTTTCTCCGACAGCGGCGTACCAGGCGCAATCAGACAATGCACGATATCGCGACGAAGAATACGGTAAATCTGCTGATTTACAGGCTGTGTAGGGTTGAGCTGCGTTTCTACGGTCATTCATTCTTACTTTTTAGAGAGTTAACCCAGATATTTTATCACTTATTTCAGGCTATCTATACCCGGCGCAAGGCCGGGCAGGGAAATTAGCTCCGATGGACACTCAGCCCGGCAAAAGACTGCGTGACCGGCATCATTTCAAGGGTGTTAATGTTGACATGAGCAGGTAACGAAGCCACCCACCATACCGCTTCTGTAACATCTTGCGGGGTCAACGCAGTGGTATTTTCGTAAGCTTTTTCAGCCTTGGCATCATCGCCTTTGAAACGCACGTTAGAGAATTCCGTACCGCCAACCAGACCTGGTTCAATGTCGGTAACACGAATCGCTGTCCCGTGTAAGTCAGTACGCAAGTTGAGACTAAACTGACGGACAAACGCTTTGGTCGCGCCATAAACGTTACCGCCGGCGTATGGCCAGCTACCGGCGGTAGAGCCGATATTGATAATATGTCCGCGATTGCGCTCAACCATACCAGGCAGCACGGCACGGGTCATATAAACCAGGCCTTTGTTGTTGGTATCGATCATGTTTTCCCAGTCTTCAATGCTGGCCTTGTGGGCAGGCTCGAGGCCCAGCGCCAGACCCGCGTTGTTGACCAGAACATCAATATCGCGCCATTCAGCAGGTAAGGACGCCAGCATCTCTTCAATCGATGCGCGATTACGTACGTCCAGTTGCGCGATATAGAGTCGGTCACCCAGCTCATCTTTAAGTTCCTGCAGGCGCTCCTGACGGCGTCCGGTGGCAATAACTTTATGCCCATTCTCAATAAAACGACGCGTAATGCACTCACCAAAACCTGCGGTTGCTCCGGTTACTAAAACGATCATCTCACTGTTCCTCAACGCTTTTTATGTAGTACTACCATAGCACGTCATTTCTGTTCAGAGCTATTCCTGGTTAACAGGATTGCGGTCGATTCCCGGGAAGTCTACTCTGGTAAACAAATCGTTTTCAGGAGTGAAAGATGTCGTTAACGAATCCTTTTTTACACCACAGCACATTGCCGTATCAGGCGCCGCAGTTTGATCAGATTGACGTGCAGCATTATCGTCCGGCGTTTGATGAGGGCGTGCGGCAAAAACGCGCAGAGATCGAGGCGATTGTACACAATCCTCAGGATCCTGATTTTGCCAATACTCTCCTGGCACTTGAACAAAGTGGCGCATTACTCACGCGCGTAACCAGCGTTTTCTTCGCGATGACGTCGGCGCACACCAACGATGAACTACAGCGCCTTGACGAAGCGTTCTCAGCAGAACTGGCGGGGCTTGCCAATGATATCTACCTTGATAGTGCGCTTTTCGCCCGCGTCGAGGCTGTCTGGCAACGACGTCATACATTAGGTTTGGATAGCGAATCATTGCGCCTGGTGGAGGTCATTTACCAGCGTTTTGTACTGGCAGGCGCCCGTCTGAATGAGGCCGACAAAGCACGACTCAAAGCGCTCAATACCGAGTCAGCCACGCTGACCAGTCAGTTTAATCAGCGTCTGCTGGCGGCGAACAAGTCCGGTGCTTTGGTGGTGGATGATGTCCGGCGGCTTGACGGGCTTAGCGCAGAAGAACTTGCCGTTGCCGCTGAGGCTGCAAAAGAAAAGGGGCTCGAATCACGTTGGGTTATTCCGTTAGTGAATACCACTCAACAACCGGCGCTTGCCGTGTTACGCAATCGACAGATCCGTGAAGAACTGTTTACCCAGGCGTGGACGCGGGCTGAACACGATGACGATAACGATACCCAGGCTATTATTCAGCGTCTGGTCGACATCCGCATGCAACAGGCGAAATTACTCGGTTTTGCCAATTATGCGGCCTGGAAAACCGCCGACCAGATGGCTAAAACGCCTGAAGCGGCACTTTCGTTTATGCGGGCGATCGTTCCGGCCGCGCGCCAGCGTGCGTTGGATGAACAGGCAGAAATCCAGAAAGTCATCGATCAAGAGCAGGGAGGGTTTAGTGTCAGGGCCTGGGACTGGGCATTTTATGCTGAGCAGGTCCGCCGTGAGAAATACGCCCTTGATGAGGCACAGCTTAAACCTTACTTTGCTCTGGATACGGTGTTGAACGAGGGTGTTTTCTGGACGGCCAATCAGCTCTTTGGTATCAAATTCGTTGAGCGATTCGACATTCCGGTTTATCACCCGGACGTGCGGGTATGGGAAATTTTCGACCACGATGGCGTAGGACTAGCGTTGTTTTACGGTGATTTCTTCGCCCGTGAATCAAAAAGCGGCGGGGCATGGATGGGCAATTTTGTTGAGCAATCGGAGCTGAACGAAACCCGACCGGTTATTTACAATGTCTGTAATTATCAAAAACCCGCAACGGGTAAGCCCGCGTTACTGTTGTGGGATGATGTCATTACGTTGTTCCATGAATTTGGCCACACGTTACACGGTCTGTTTGCCATTCAGCGTTATGCCACGCTTTCAGGGACTAACACACCGCGTGATTTTGTCGAGTTTCCTTCGCAGATTAACGAACACTGGGCGAGCCATCCGCAGGTTTTTGCCCGATTTGCCCGTCATGTCGAAACCGGAGAGCCAATGCCGCAGGCGTTGCGGGATAAAATGCAGCGGGCCAGCCTGTTTAATAAAGGCTACGATATGACCGAACTGCTCAGTGCCGCATTGTTGGACATGCGTTGGCACAGTCTGGAGATGAGCGCGTCATCTTCTTCGGTTGATCAATTCGAGCAGCAGGCGCTGGCGGCAGAAGATCTGGATCTTCAGGCCGTGCCGCCTCGTTATCGCAGCAGTTATTTTGCCCATATTTTTGGCGGTGGCTATGCCGCGGGTTATTACGCCTATTTATGGACGCAAATGCTGGCCGATGACGGTTATCAGTGGTTTGTAGAGCAGGGCGGATTAACCCGCGAAAACGGACAGAAATTCCGCGAAGCGATTTTGTCCCGCGGGAATAGCACTGATTTAGCTGAGCTTTATCGCAAGTGGAGCGGGCGCGATCCCCGCATGGAGCCGATGCTGGCACATCGTGGTTTGAGCGCGTAAGCATTTTTAGATCTTGCGCAGAGCCGGGCGTGATGCCCGGTCTTATCTTATGTTCATTACTGAAACTGATAAGGCTTATTCTCAAAATAAAAAATTTACATAAGTTTTCTTTTTTGTCGTTAAGATGATTGCATCAGAAACGTTCGAACAGGGAGGAAGATCGTGATGATGAGAAATACTACGGAAATAGATGCAATTTTGATCGAGTTAAACAAGTCCATTGATGCCCACTATAAATGGCTGGTGAATATGTTCCGTTGCGCAGTAACCTCGAATGCTACGCAACCGGATATCATGGGTGACAACGCGCATTTCGTTTGTCAGTTTGGACAGTGGCTTAATAATCAATCGCTGCGCAATGAAGATGATTGTAGCTATGTGAATAAGATAAATAATGTTCACGAAAAAATGCATTTATCAGGGAAGGATTTGCTATCGGCAATACTGGAGAAACGTAGTTATCCATGGCATTTCACCAAATTCGAGAATGCGTTACTGGCATTTACGTCTGCTGTGATGGGCTATAAAATATATTTGCTGAGTATCCGCAGTAATATCGACATATTAACAGGCTTACCTGGCAGAAGAATGCTCGATGAGTCTTTTGACCAACAGTTAATCGATGCCGGGCCGCTTAATCTTTATATATTGCTACTGGATATCGACCGTTTTAAACACGTTAATGATACGTATGGTCATCTTGTGGGGGACGTGGTATTACGCGCTCTGGCAGCAAATTTTTTGGCATGGACGCGATATGATGAAGTTGCGTACCGCTACGGTGGCGAAGAATTTATTATCATCATCCGAACCAAAACTGACGAGCAGGCCCGCCAGGCAGGGTTGCGATTGTGTCAGCTTGTAGGCCAGCAAAAAATCCCCTACGCAGATGGAGAGATCGCCATCACCGTAACGGCCGGTATCACCAGAGCTCAGCGGGATGAAAAATTAGATACCGCTCTTGGACGGGCAGACAGAGCGATGTACCAGGGAAAACAGAGCGGCAGGAATCGCTGTATGTTTATGGATGAACGCGAGCAGATCACGCTGGTTAACGCCAGTGATGGGCCTTCGTTCCACCTCAGCGCGTGAAATTCATCTAAGCCGTTTTATGTTAGTTGCGTTTCGTTTAGCTTTCATTGGGGTTGCCGATGCTAGGTTAGCAGACTATCCGCTATCTTCGCAGGGAATTGCCAGATAGCGTATAAAGCAAAACACAAATCTATCCATGCAAGCATTTACCGCTGGTTTATCCGGCGGTTTTTTTTATCTGTGGCCAGGGAAAAGGTGCCGGAAAGGCGATGCAGGTAAAAAAATGGCCCCTTGTGCAGTGACGCGACAAGGGGCCGGTTCGGTTCAGGACTATCGCCGTTCATCAATCATCCCATCTGTGGCTAAAATACGCGGCCAGGAAACCGGAAAATAAAATAATTCCCAGAACAGCCATAAAAATATTCATATTACCCAGCATAGTAAATGCTCCTTTATCTGTGAGTTTCCTCTCTTACCTTAAGTTCACCTCGCTTATGACTATAGTAGCAATTGCAACTTAAACAAAGGCTGAACTGTGTGATTATTTCGTCTGAAATGTAAAAAATTGACGCGATTTCGTCGGGGGAAATAAATAATAGTGACAAGGCGCGCTTATCCTTGCGCAAATTAACCACGATTTTATGCTGATTTCCACAGTCATTGCTATGCGAACCCGACGCAAATTGTTGCACGTTTATAATGCAACGCTGTCTCATGGTGGTTCAATTTTCCTGGCGATCCCCCTTCTTGATGAAATGTTTTCATCCAGTTACTGAGTTATACGATTCTAATGCCTTGATTTTATATGATGTTTTAATATCTGGCATCGTTTTTGCCTTATTACTTCTGAATCCCCTTAATTTGCACCGTTTTGTCTGCCCGGCTGCACCGGAGCTTTCAGCGAATCTAATTTCAGGAGTGAAACTATGCAGCGTCGTACATTTTTAAAAGCTTTTGCGTTATCGGCCTCCGTTATGGCAATGGGCATGAGTTTTAGCGTCCAGGCGGCTGACACTATT
Organism: Citrobacter sp. wls615; assembly: GCF_005281355.1. Classification (NCBI taxonomy): domain Bacteria; kingdom Pseudomonadati; phylum Pseudomonadota; class Gammaproteobacteria; order Enterobacterales; family Enterobacteriaceae; genus Citrobacter; species Citrobacter sp. wls615. The sequence goes on from NZ_SZXM01000019.1 coordinate 105,732, forward strand.
AAAGTGGGCATCATGCATTCGTTATCCGGAACGATGGCGATTTCCGAAACGCCGTTGAAAGATGTGGCGTTGATGACTATTGACGAAATCAATGCGCAGGGCGGCGTGTTGGGCAAAAAGCTGGAGCCGGTTGTGGTTGATCCGGCCTCGAACTGGCCCTTATTTGCTGAAAAAGCCCGACAGTTGCTGAGTCAGGACAAAGTGGCGGCGGTGTTTGGGTGCTGGACATCGGTTTCGCGTAAATCGGTGTTACCGGTATTCGAGGAGTTAAATGGTTTGCTGTTTTATCCGGTGCAGTATGAAGGCGAGGAAATGTCGCCTAACGTCTTCTATACCGGCGCGGCACCTAATCAGCAGGCGATTCCGGCGGTTGAGTATCTGATGAGTGAGGATGGCGGTGGTGCGAAACGCTTCTTCCTGCTGGGGACTGATTATGTTTATCCGCGCACGACTAACAAAATTCTCCGTGCCTTTTTGCATTCGAAAGGCGTTGCCGATAAAGACATCGAAGAGGTGTACACCCCGTTCGGACACAGTGATTATCAGACCATTGTCGCCAGTATCAAAAAATTCGCCGCAGGGGGAAAAACGGCGGTGGTCTCAACCATCAACGGTGATTCTAACGTTCCATTCTATAAAGAGTTAGCGAACCAGGGTCTGAAAGCCACCGATGTTCCGGTAGTGGCCTTCTCCGTAGGCGAGGAAGAATTACGCGGTATTGATACGAAACCGTTGGTAGGCAACCTTGCCGCCTGGAACTACTTTGAGTCTGTCGATAATGCGGCTAACAAGAAGTTTGTCGCGGATTACCGGGCGTATGCCAAAGCGCACAAATTACCGAATGCGGATTCGGTTGTGACAAACGACCCAATGGAAGCCACCTGGGTTGGTCTACATATGTGGGCACAGGCAGTAGAAAAAGCCGGAACTACCGATGTGGATAAAGTCCGTGCTGCAATGGCTGGGCAATCATTCGCCGCGCCATCTGGCTTTACCCTCACGATGGATGCCACCAACCATCACCTGCATAAACCCGTCATGATTGGCGAGATTGAAGGCAACGGTCAGTTTAATGTGGTGTGGCAAACCGATGAGCCGGTCCGTGCCCAGCCGTGGAGCCCGTATATCGCCGGCAATGATAAAAAATCTGAACAACCCGTGAAAACCGCCAGCAACTGATCTTATGCCCTCCTGCGGGAGGGCAACGCTTGGGAGAATGCTCATGAAAGCCATGCGCTTTATTCGTGGTGTGATGTTGCTGACGTGGTTTTTGCCGTGGATAGCGCAGGCATCAGATGCCGATACTTTTACCGCTGCCAACCGGACGCAGCAGGCTGTCTTACTTGAACAGTGGGCGACAAATCCTGACCTTAAGCGTTTACCCGTGCTTAAGGCGCTGCGAGATGAAAATCTGCTGACCGATAGCGCGAAAAATGCGTTTGTCATGGATGGGGCGCAAGCACAACCGTTGGGGAGGGCAACAGGTCCTGACGGTGAGCTAAAAAAAGTCCGGCTGACTAACCGGCTGCGCAATCTGGTTGCCGGAACGTTGGCCGTTCATCAACTTTTAAGTGACAGTGTCACGGAAAGGAGCACCGCAGCCAGGATATTACAGCGTGAGGCTCAGCCTGGCATGCTGTCATTTTTGCAGCAACGACTGGCGCAGGAACCGGATGCTAATGTGAAATCTGCCCTGGTTATTGCTCTGGCTAACCTGCGACTGACCAGCACCTCGCCCGAGGTCAGGCGGCAGGCAATTGAACAGCTGGGGGCGTCAAACGACCCTGAAACCCAGGCGAAATTACAACCCTTCACCCGCGCAGAACATGAGCCTGATGCCCGCGTTCGCGCTGCCGCCGACGAAAGTCTGAATTCCATCGCACACCGCATGAAGGTTGGCGATCTTCTTGGGCAAGCCTTTATGGGGCTGTCTCTGGGATCTATTTTGCTGCTGGCGGCGTTAGGGCTGGCGATTACTTACGGGCTGCTGGGTGTCATCAATATGGCGCATGGCGAGATGTTGATGCTCGGCGCTTACTGTACCTGGATGGTGCAACAGCTGATGGGGCAGTTTCTTCCGCAATGGTTAGCCTGGTACCCGGTCATTGCGCTTCCGGTCGCCTTTTTACTTACCGCGGCAGTAGGAATGCTGCTGGAGCGCGGTGTGATCCGCCATTTATATGGCCGTCCGCTTGAAACACTACTGGCTACATGGGGGATCAGCCTGATGCTGATCCAGTTGGTGCGAATGACCTTTGGTGCACAAAATCTCGAGGTCGCCAATCCGACATGGCTTTCCGGGGGGATTCAGGTCTATGCCAATCTGATTTTGCCGTGGAACCGAATTGTGGTGCTTGGCTTTGCCATGCTGGTGCTGTTCTTCACCTGGTTATTGCTGAATAAGACCCGTCTTGGGCTGCGCGTGCGCGCGGTGACGCAAAACCGCAATATGGCGGCTTGCTGCGGCGTGCCCACCGGGCGAGTCGATATGCTGGCCTTTGGGCTGGGTTCAGGGATTGCCGGGCTGGGTGGCGTGGCGCTGTCGCAGTTGGGTAACGTGGGGCCAGAACTGGGGCAAAGTTACATTATTGATTCGTTTCTGGTGGTGGTGCTTGGCGGCGTTGGACAACTCGCTGGGAGTGTGGCAGCGGCGTTTGGTCTCGGGATCTTCAATAAAATTCTTGAGCCTCAGATGGGGGCTGTTCTCGGCAAAATTATGATCCTGGTGCTGATCATTCTGTTTATCCAGAAACGACCTCAGGGACTTTTCGCATTGAAAGGGAGGGTTATTGACTAATGACTATGCCAATGACATTAACGCTGGCACGAAAAGCGCCGCGCGTGACGCGCATCCTGGGGCTGTTTTTGCTGCTGGCGCTCATTATTCTGCCATTTCTGGCGCTGCTCCCGGTGGATCATCCGCTGGCAATCTCCGTCTGGACACTAACGTTGGCTGGGAAAATCCTGTGCTATGCCATTGTAGCGGTCGCACTGGATCTGGTGTGGGGCTATGCCGGAATGCTCTCACTGGGTCATGGCATTTTCTTTGCGCTGGGGGGATATGCGATGGGGATGTACCTGATGCGTCAGGCCTCCGGCGAAGGACTACCGGCTTTTATGTCGTTTCTGTCGTGGACCGAACTGCCCTGGTTTTGGTGGGGAACGCAACACTTTATCTGGGCCATGCTGCTGGTTGTGCTGGTACCCGGCCTGCTGGCTCTGGTGTTTGGCTGGTTTGCCTTTCGCTCAAAAATCAAGGGCGTCTATTTCTCCATCATGACTCAGGCCCTGACTTTCGCTGGCATGTTGCTGTTTTTCCGTAACGAAACCGGGTTTGGTGGAAATAACGGTTTCACCGGATTTACCACTATTCTGGGATTCCCCGTGACCGCGACCTCAACCCGTATCGCGCTGTTTCTGGCGACGGTGATGCTACTGGTGCTGGCGTTATGGCTGGGACTGGCGCTGGCGCGCAGTAAGTTTGGTCGTATCCTGACTGCCGTGCGCGATGCCGAGAATCGGCTGATGTTCTGTGGCTATGATCCGAAAGGCTTCAAGCTGCTGGTATGGACGCTTTCCGCTGTGCTGTGCGGGCTGGCTGGTGCGCTGTATGTTCCGCAGGTGGGCATCATTAACCCCAGCGAAATGTCACCGACCAACTCGATTGAAGCGGCGATTTGGGTCGCCCTCGGTGGTCGCGGAACCCTGATTGGCCCGGTTTTTGGCGCTGTGTTGGTGAACGGCGCTAAAAGTCTGTTTACGGTAATCATGCCTGAATACTGGCAACTGTTTCTTGGCCTGATTTTTATTGGCGTTACGCTGTTTTTACCCCGTGGCGTGATTGGTCTGTTTCGCAAAGGAGACAAATAATGCAGCCAGATGAAGGTCTTTTTACCCGCCAGTTGCCAGGGGACAGATTTCGCAATCAAACCGACCCGGTATTGCAGCTGGAAAAAATCAACGTGAACTTCGATGGGTTTCAGGCGCTAACGGATCTCACACTTGATATTGGCGTAGGGGAACTGCGCTGCATTATTGGTCCTAATGGTGCCGGAAAAACGACGTTGATGGATGTCATTACCGGCAAAACCAGACCGCAAAGCGGCCGCGCGATTTACGATCAGTCGATTGATTTAATGGCGTTTGATTCTATCGCCATTGCGCGTCAGGGGATTGGACGAAAATTTCAGAAGCCCACGGTATTTGAAGCATTAACAGTGGTGGAGAATCTGGAGCTGGCACTGAAAAACGATAAATCCGTTTGGGGGTCTTTACGGGCGCGCCTTTCGGGTGAACAGCGGGACCGCATCGATGAAATGCTGGTGCTGTTGCGCCTGGGAAACGATCGCGAACGCCGTGCCGGGCTGCTTTCGCACGGGCAAAAGCAGTTTCTTGAGATCGGCATGTTGCTGGTCCAGGAGCCGCATTTGCTACTGCTGGATGAGCCGGCGGCGGGGATGACGGATGCGGAGACGGAATACACCGCGGAACTGTTTCGCCAGCTTGCCGGGAAGCACTCGCTGATGGTGGTTGAGCATGATATGGGATTTGTCGAGACAATTGCTGACCACGTTACGGTATTGCATCAAGGGCGAGTGCTGGCTGAAGGGAGCCTGCGCGATGTGCAGGCCAATGAGCAGGTTATTGAAGTTTATCTTGGACGGTAAGGAGGGCTGATGCTGCAGGTAAATGAACTGAATCAATATTATGGCGGCAGCCATATTCTGCGTGGCGTGAGCTTTGAAGCGCGTATCGGTGAGGTGACGTGTCTGCTGGGGCGTAACGGCGTGGGTAAAACAACGCTCTTAAAATGCCTGATGGGGCTTATCCCTGCCCGTAGTGGAAGCGTGCTGTGGCAGGAGAAAGATGTCACGTACTGGAAGCCACATCAACGGGTCAGAGCCGGTGTAGCGTACGTGCCGCAGGGACGCGATATTTTTCCGCGTCTGACAGTGGAAGAGAACTTGCTGCTGGGCCTTTCCCGATTTTCAGCACAGGACGCCCGGCGAGTGCCAGATGATATTTACGCGCTATTTCCAGTGCTACAGGAGATGAAGTATCGACGGGGCGGAGATTTGTCCGGTGGACAACAACAACAACTGGCTATTGGACGGGCGCTGGCCAGTCGGCCGCAGTTGTTGATCCTTGATGAGCCCACCGAGGGGATCCAGCCGTCAGTAATTAAAGAGATTGGTCAGGTTATTTCTCACCTGGCGCATCGGGGTGATATGGCCATTTTGCTGGTGGAACAGTTCTATGATTTTGCGCAGCAGCTGGCTGACAAATACCTGCTTATGTCGCGCGGAAGTATTATTCAAAGCGGTTCCGGCGAGAATATGGAATCCGAGGGAGTACGAGGGCTGGTGGCCATTTGAGATAAGCGACAGAACCACTATGGATCTGTCGCGATAACAATCAGCAGACCGCCGTCTGATCCCAGGGTTTGGCGCGCATACCCTTTATCATTAACGCCCAGGCAAGGACAATCGCCACGATCAGCGCTACAAACAGCGACCATGGCGGTAATGTGGTCAAAATGACGCCGCTGACCAATGGGTTTACCGCGGCACCAAGCCAGCCCAGCGACTGGGCGGAAAAATAGCTGGCTTTCATGCCGGCCGGGGCTATGTTATCGATCAGCATATATTCGCCCGGGGCGTAAATGACTTCACCGATCGTGAAAAGGGCCGCAGAAATACCCCAGAACCATAAGCTATTGCCGGAAAACATGAAACCAACCAGGCCGAGCACAAAGAAGATTGTGCCTACTGTCATCAGCGGTCGAATGTTAGCGGCAGTGATCCTGCGTCCAAGGGCATATTGCAGCGATACCACAATGGCGGCATTGACGGGCAGAACGACCGCTACCACTTTTTCGGCAAAATCACCGTTGGCGACTACCATCACGTATTGTGAAATACAGGAGGCAAATGCGCCGCCAACAAATGACGCCAGAAATGCCGACAACGTAAACCAACATAAGGCTCTGTCGCGCAGGAGCACCGAGGGTGACCAAACCGCGGCGTTTGAACCTTCTGATACTACCGTTGAACGTTTTACCCACGTCTGGATAAACACCAGTGGTAAAGCCGAGCAGGCGGCCGCCAGCCAGAACGGTAAGTTAATACTTTGCATCACCAGCAGGGTGCCCAGCGGGGGGCCAACGGTCCAGCCGATGTTCAGCACGGTATAGTTAAGCGAGAAAATTTTCGTTTTGTTGGTGGCAGAGAGATTATCGGCAAACCAGGCCTTCAGCACCGTTGCGAAGACGGAGTAGGCGCAGTTGATCAGGGCGAAGAGCAGCACCACCACCACGACGTTATGCACCAGTGGGATCGCAATAAAACCAGAGGCAAAGCCGCAGATAGCCAGCAGCATGTAGCGTTTTTTATCGAACTTGTCGGCCAGAATACCAAAGCCAAGGCTGAAAACGACGCCAATAGTCAGGGCGACCGTCATCGCATAACCGATCAGATCGACGCTCAGGTTATACTGCCGACTGAGGTAAATCGTCATGAATGGCAGCGTAGCGCCGCGCCCAATGGTTAATAACAAGGATGATGCAAGTAACGCGAGAGTGGACCGTCTCAGAGAGATATTCATTTTCCTGCCCGACAATGCATGTTGTTATGTTTTTTTTAGATATCAGAAACAAATAGTATGGTAAAAGTGTGATGTACACTCAATAAGTTGTCGGAAAATGCCCTCAATAGCCTACCTGAATTAATGATCTGTTCCGGTACAATGATTTCCGTTACCTTAACTTGTTTACAAAAATTTAATATTTGCAAGGGCGGTGGTATGTCACGTAAAGACGGGTTGTTAGCGTTGCTGGTCGTTGTCGTTTGGGGCCTGAACTTTGTCGTCATTAAAGTTGGCCTGCACAATATGCCGCCATTGATGCTGGCAGGATTGCGATTTTTACTGGTGGCATTTCCGGCGATATTCTTTATTGCCCGCCCGAAAATCCCGCTTTCGCTGTTACTCGGTTATGGCCTGACCATCAGTTTTGGGCAGTTCGCGTTTCTCTTTAGCGCCATCAAATTCGGTATGCCTGCCGGGTTAGCTTCGCTGGTATTACAAGCTCAGGCGTTTTTCACCATCATTCTGGGGGCATTCGTTTTTGGCGAGCGTTTGCAGGGGAAACAGCTGGTAGGGATTGCGCTGGCCGTCTTTGGCGTACTGGTATTGATTGAAGCTAGTCTGAACGGGCAGCATGTCGGCATGCTCGGTTTTATGCTGACGCTGGCGGCGGCGCTAAGCTGGGCCTGCGGCAATATCTTTAACAAAAAAATAATGCAGCACACGTCGCGTCCGGCTGTGATGTCCCTGGTCGTGTGGAGCGCTTTAATTCCCATTATCCCGTTCTTTTTGGCATCCGCACTGCTTGATGGTCCGACACAAATTGTGCAGAGCCTGGTGGCGATAGATATGATCACCATTTTGTCACTGGTTTATCTGGCGTTTGTGGCGACCATTGTGGGTTACGGAATCTGGGGTTCATTACTTGGGCGTTATGAAACCTGGCGGGTAGCGCCGCTGTCGCTGTTAGTGCCCGTTGTCGGTCTGGCAAGTGCAGCTGTGTTGCTGGATGAAACGCTCACGGGTTTGCAACTGCTGGGTGCGCTGCTGATTATGGCTGGGCTGTATATTAATGTATTTGGCTTTCGTTTGCGCAAGATAGTGCAGGTGAGAGGGTAATAAAAAGCCCCGCCGTGGCGGGGCAAAAACGAATTACAGGTTGCGTGTATTGTAATAAGGCACCCCCAATTCGTCGGACTTATCACTGCCGGCACCCATATGATTAAAATCGAACGGGGACTGATCGTGCGCAGGGGGCATAATCATTGTGTCACGACTGTTCTGGGTGGCGGGTTGCGCAGTCTGTTCCGCCATGCTCTGGCCCGAAACAACCAACAGCAGGGCCAGCATCGCATAAGACAGAATTTTCATCATTTCCTCGGTTACGTCGTTAACTGGCGATTAGCAATTACACTGATTGAGCGGAAGCAAGTAGCGTGACTCGCCGTGCATATTGGTCATACGGTATTTATGCGGCGGAACATCAAAATAGTTTTTGAACGTTCTGGTCAGCGTTTGCTGAGATTCAAAGCCGTAACGCTCCGCCAGATAAAGAATCGGCTCGTTACTTTCTTTTAATTTTTGCGCTATTTCAGTCATTTTACGGCTGCGGATGTATTGACCCAGTGAATGACCGGTTTCTTTTTTAAACATCCGTTGCAGGTGCCATTTGGAGTAACCTGAACGCTCAGACACTTTTTCCAGCGAGAGCGGTGATTCAAGGTTATTTTCGATCCAGTCCAAAATGCTATGAATAGTGATTGTGTCAGTATTGCGTCTGGACATCGTCATACCTCTTTTCTGTTTACGGCAGGATTCTCTTAAGCAAATGCTCAAGCGTGGCTACTTCATCCGCCGTTAAGTTTTTTGTTAGTTCCTGGTGCAGGTCTTGCCCGACTAATTGGTGACACTGCTCGCAAATTGCTGCGCCATGCTCGGTGAGTTTCACCAGCACGCCACGCTTATCATGTGGATTCGGAAGCCTTTCTATCCAGCCTTTACAGGCCAGCCTGTCCAGCATCCGCGTCAGGGCGCCAAGATCGACAGACAGCACTTTTTTCAATTCGACAGGGGTAATGCACACCGCACAACGGATGGAGCAGAGCACTTTGAACTGTGATGCTGTGATATCCAGCGGTGACAGATAGTCGTTTAGCAAACGATCTTTTTTCTGATTAACCATATAGATCAAACGACCCAGTGGGATGATTTCGTTAAACAGATCACTGGTGCTTTTCACAATGGTTGCCCTGGCAAGTAGTTAGTCACGGCTGATATTATTGCTTAGGCAAATATAAGTCAAATGAATGGGTCGGCAAATGCCACGTTTTGCTAAATCAGCAGGCTCATCAACTGACGTATATAATTTTAACGGTCTGATAATTATGGGTTATAGGTGCGGGCGAAAAATGAATCCTTACACCGTGAAAATGGCTTATCACTCGGCTTTCACCTTATACTTGCCGTTGACGATTAACGCACAGGAAAGATGACATTATGATGGACTTGTTTAAAGCAATAGGGCTGGGGCTGGTAGTCCTGTTACCGTTGGCAAACCCGTTAACCACCGTGGCGTTGTTCCTTGGCCTTGCCGGTAATATGAACAGCGCAGAGCGTAACCGTCAGTCCCTGATGGCGTCTGTGTATGTGTTTGCCATCATGATGGTGGCGTACTATGCCGGGCAGCTGGTGATGAATACCTTCGGGATTTCGATCCCCGGATTACGTATTGCAGGTGGGTTAATCGTTGCGTTTATCGGTTTTCGGATGTTGTTTCCACAGCAGAAGGCGCATGAGTCTCCAGAGGCGAAAAGCAAATCAGAGGAGCTGGAAGACGAACCGACTGCCAATATTGCATTTGTACCGCTGGCAATGCCAAGCACTGCCGGTCCGGGTACGATAGCCATGATTATCAGCTCGGCATCAACCGTACGTCATGGCTCCGAATTTCCTGATTGGGTAATTATGGTTGCGCCGCCGATAATTTTTGCGGTTGTCGGCGTGATCCTGTGGGGTTGTTTACGCAGTTCCGGTGGGATTATGCGTTTGGTAGGCAAAGGCGGTATAGAAGCTATTTCGCGCCTGATGGGCTTCCTGCTGGTGTGTATGGGCGTGCAGTTTATTATTAACGGCGTGCTGGAAATTATTAAAACTTACGCTTAAATAAACGGGCCCGGTATTGTCTTATACCAGGCCCGTTTTTTATGAATGCTGTGGCTGCTCTTCGAGCGATATCGGCCATTTGCGAAAGATTATCACCGACCATACCAACGCAACAACGGCAGGTACTGCGCCTGTATAACCAATCGTTGACATCGACCAGTGTAAACTCACCTGATTACCCACCAGCGCGCCAGCGCCAATGCCGATATTAAAGATACCGGAGAACAGTGCCATTGCGACATCGGTGGCATCCGGGGCCAGCGCCAGCACTTTTACCTGCATGCCAAGACCGATCAACATAATAGCAATGCCCCAGAAAATACTGAGGATGGCGAGGTGCATTTCGCTGTCAGCGGCTGGCAATAGGAGCACCAGGCATACCGTCAGCAGGGCAATGGCGCTACTGATGAGTATGGAAGCATGTAGATTACCCAGTTTGCCAAATATCACACTACCAATAATACCCGCGCCGCCCAGAATCAGTAGCAGCACGGTAGCAAAGTTGGCGCTCAGTCCGGCGACGGTCTGTACAAACGGTTCAATGTAGCTATAAGCCGTGTAGTGGGCGGTGACCACAATCACCGTCAGCACATACAGGCTCATCAACGCCGGACGGTGGAATAACACCGGCAAACTTTTAAGTGAACCGGAGTGTTCGCTGGGTAATTTAGGCAGTAACTTAATCAGGCAGAGCAGGGTGACTAACGCCCCCATGCCGATGGCAAAGAATGTGGTGCGCCAGCCAAAATACTGACCGACGATACGCCCGATAGGCAGACCCAGCACCATTGCCAGCGCGGTGCCGGTAGCAATCAGGCTAAGCGCCTGCGCGCGTTTTCCTGCCGGGGCCAGACGAATTGCCAGCGATGCGGTAATGGACCAGAAAATAGCGTGTGCAAAGGCGATACCAATACGGCTAATCACCAGCACGGTGAAATTCCATGCCAGGAAAGAGAGCACATGGCTGGCAATAAACACCACAAACAGACAGATCAGGAGCTTGCGTCGTTCCATCTGGCTGGTAAGCAGCATGAAGGGAAGCGACATTAAGGCAACAACCCAGGCGTAGATTGTCAGCATGATCCCGACCTGCGCGGTCTGCATATTAAAACTTTGCGCGATGTCGGACAGCAAACCGACAGGGACAAACTCTGTGGTATTGAAAATAAAACCGGCAATGGCAAGCGTAACTACACGTAGCCACGCCACCTTGCGGGAAACAGTGTCTGTTGTCATATCGATAAATCGGGTTAACTGCGAAAAGGAGAGGCATCGATCTTAAAACGTTTTCTGGCGAAAACACAATCATTTTGTGATGCGGATCTCATTTTTACAGCTGCGGGTTCAATACCTCAATAAAGGCTTCCAGCTGCCTTGTCATCGCACCTCTTCGCCAGACCAGCCACGTATTCAGCCAGCGCCAGTTTTCGCTCAACGGCCAGGCGTTGACCTGATGGTGTCCGGGCATACTTTCCAGCATCGAACGTGGAATTAGCGCGATACCCGCACCGGCAATAACGCAGGCCAGCATCCCATGGTATGACTCCATTTCATGAATGGTACCCGGCATTGCGCGATCGGCATGAAACCAGCTTTCAAAATGTCGGCGGTAGGAACAGTTGGCGCGAAACGCGTAAATACTGCAGCCGTTGACGTCGCTGGCCCGCTGGATGGGAGGGTGACCGTGCGGGGTGACAATCATCATCTCTTCACGATAGACCGGAATACCCTCAAGTCCGGGGTGGGCAACGGGACCATCGACAAAAGCGGCGTTCAACGTGCCGTCCAGCACGCCGTCCAGCATGGTGCCTGAGGGACCGGTCGCCAGGGCAAACTGAATTTTTGGATAACGTTGGTTATATTCAGCCAACGTAGCAGGGATCCGTACCGCGGCGGTGCTTTCCAGCGATCCGAGTGAAAACAAGCCCTGTGGTTCATCCCCGGCGACGACCATTCTCGCTTCCTCTACCAGCGCCAGGATCCGTTGGCTGTAGCGCAAAAAGTTGTGCCCGGAGGGCGAAAGCCGCAGACGCTGGTTTTCACGAATAAACAGATCGATGCCAAGGTCGGCCTCAAGTTGGCGTATACGGGTAGTGAGATTGGACGGCACGCGATGCACCTTCGCGGCGGCCTGTGTAATGCTGCCGGTCTCCGCGACGGCATTGAACATTTCCAGTTGCGTCAGATCCATAATATTCTCTAATCGTGAATGGTATGGTTAATATTATTCATTTTTCAGAAAGAGTAAATATGCTCATGATATGACCATACCCTGCGATAAAGAGAGGCATCTATGACTATCACAGCAGCAACACATGCTATTTCGGTTGATCCTACCAGCGGTGAAAGACTAACGGCGATGCCGTGGGCCGGCACTGAAGAGATTGCTCAGGCACTGAGTCTTGCCGCGAGTGCCTACAGTGAATGGAAACAGACTACCGTCGCGCACCGTGCGCATACGCTGCGTCAAATCGGCCAGGCCCTGCGTAATCGCGCGGAAGAGATGGCGCAGTGTATTTCACGTGAAATGGGCAAACCCATTAAACAGGCTCGGGGTGAAGTCGCCAAGTCAGCCGCGTTGTGCGACTGGTACGCTGAACATGGACCTGAGATGCTTAACCCGGAACCGACGCTGGTAGAAAATAACCAGGCGGTGATTGAGTATCGTCCTGTTGGAACTATTCTGGCGATCATGCCGTGGAATTTCCCGCTGTGGCAGGTACTGCGTGGCGCCATTCCGATTTTGCTGGCTGGTAATGGCTATTTGTTAAAGCATGCGCCTAACGTAACCGGCTGTGCTGCGATTATCGCGCAGGTTTTTGCTGATGCAGGCGTTCCTGCCGGTGTTTATGGTTGGGTAAATGCCGATAACGCCGGAGTCAGTCAGATGATCAACGACCCGCGTATCGCAGCGGTAACGGTAACGGGTAGCGTACGTGCCGGTGCGGCGATTGGTGCACAGGCGGGTGCGGCGCTGAAAAAATGCGTACTTGAACTGGGTGGTTCCGATCCGTTTATTGTCCTCAATGATGCCGATCTCGATCTGGCCGTTAAAGCGGCAGTCACCGGACGTTATCAGAATACCGGGCAGGTTTGTGCGGCAGCGAAGCGCTTTATCATCGAAGAAGGGATTGCTGAAGAATTTACTGCGCGGTTTGTGGCGGCCGCGAGCGCGCTCAAAATGGGCAATCCGTTAAACGAAGAAAACGATCTCGGACCGATGGCGCGATTTGATCTGCGTGATGAGTTGCATCAGCAGGTTGAAGCATCCCTGGCCGAAGGGGCGAAGTTACTCCTTGGGGGCGAAAAAATAGCAGGTCAGGGCAATTACTATGCCGTGACGGTACTGGGCGGCGTAACGCCAGAAATGACGGCTTTCCGTCAGGAGCTGTTTGGTCCGGTTGCGGCGATCACCGTTGCCAGGAATGCGGAACATGCCCTGGCACTGGCGAATGACAGTGATTTTGGTTTATCCGCCACGGTGTTCACTGCGGATGACGCGCTGGCCCAGAATATGGCCTCTCGTCTGGAGTGTGGAGGCGTCTTCATCAATGGTTACAGCGCCAGCGATGCCCGTGTAGCGTTTGGCGGCGTGAAGAAAAGTGGTTTTGGTCGCGAGCTTTCGCATTTTGGCCTGCATGAGTTTTGTAATGTGCAGACCGTCTGGAAAAACCGCCTCTGAAGGTGAGGGTGCCTCCGTCGGGGGCACCTGCCTTATTTCTGCAAATTTTCTGTCATTGACTCTTCGTACACTGATACCTAATGGTCTGACGCAGCGTATTCAGCTCTGTTATACTCGCAGGCCTTTCATACCTGCGAGCAAGGAGCATGTTGTGGCCAGGGCCATGGACAATTCAATTTTAGAGACCATTGTGCAGCAGGTTCGTCCGCTGATCGGTCAGGGTAAAGTCGCTGACTATATACCTGCATTAGCCTCTGTCGACGGTTCCAAACTGGGTATCGCCATCTGTACCGTCGATGGACAACACTATCAGGCGGGGGATGCGCAAGAACGCTTTTCTATTCAGTCGATTTCGAAGGTTTTAAGCCTGGTCGTGGCGATGCGTCACTATCAGGAAGAGGAGATTTGGCAACGCGTCGGCAAAGATCCATCCGGTCATCCTTTTAATTCCCTGGTGCAGTTGGAAATGGAGCAGGGTATCCCGCGTAATCCCTTTATTAACGCCGGGGCGCTGGTGGTTTGCGACATGCTGCAAGGGCGTCTGAGCGCCCCACGTCAACGGATGCTGGAAGTGCTCCGGGCATTAAGCGGCGTCCCGGATATCGCCTACGATGCGAGGGTGGCGCGATCTGAGTTTGAACATTCCGCACGTAACGCCGCTATCGCCTGGTTGATGAAATCGTTCGGCAATTTTAACCATGACGTGACCACTGTTTTGCAAAACTATTTTCACTACTGCGCATTGAAAATGAGCTGTGTGGAACTGGCGCGAACCTTCGTATTTCTGGCGAATCAGGGCCATGCCTTCCATCTTGAGGATCCCGTGGTTACGCCGATGCAGGCCCGACAAATCAACGCGCTGATGGCGACCAGCGGTATGTATCAGAACGCGGGTGAATTTGCCTGGCGGGTTGGCCTGCCGGCAAAATCTGGGGTGGGTGGCGGTATCGTGGCCATCGTTCCACACGAGATGGCGATTGCTGTCTGGAGCCCGGAACTGGATCCAGCGGGAAATTCGCTGGCGGGTATCGCCGCGCTGGAGCAACTAACGCAACAAATGGGGCGCTCGGTTTACTGATGAATACGCTCGACCCTCTTTTTGCCCGGCTGGCGAAATCGACGTTTCGCTCGCGGTTTCGCCTCGGCCAGAAAGAAAGGCAGTATTGTCTGGATAAAGGCGCGCCGGTTATTGAACAACATGCAGCCGATTTTATTGCCAAACGACTGGCTCCCGCTTTTCCCGCTAATGATGGGAAGCAGACGCCAATGCGTGGTCACCCGGTATTCATCGCACAACACGCGACGGCGACCTGTTGTCGGGGGTGTCTGGCAAAATGGCACGATATTCCTCAGGGTGTGGCGCTTAACGAACAACAGCAACGTTACGTTGTCACGGTTATATATCACTGGTTAGTGATCCAAATGAATAAGCCATAGATAACATAATCCTATGATACAGCCTCTTGTGTTATGCAATTGTTAAAAACATGCTAAGGGGGTCTATCTAAGGAGAAAAAATGGCTTCCTGCAAACCCTGCTTCGTGCTGAATGCAGCACAGATTGTGTCGAGAATCGACGAGCTCAGCGATGTCCTTGAACAGTGCGTCAATGACGGCGCCTCCGTCAGCTTTATGCTGCCTTTTGATCGTGAGAAATCACGGCCTTTCTGGATGAACGTCGCGCAAAGCGTTGCCCGTGGGGAAAGACTTGTTCTTGGCGCCCAGAATGCCCAGGGAACGCTCGTCGGTACCGTCCAGCTCATTATCGATCAACCGGAAAACCAACCTCATCGCGCCGATGTCGCTAAGCTGCTGGTTCATACCTCTGCACGGCGGAGCGGCGTTGCCCGGGAACTGATGAATGAGCTGGAAAGTTGTGCGCGTCAACAGGGCAAAACGTTGCTGGTGCTTGATACGGCGACAGGCAGTGGCGCGGAGTTGTTCTACCACAAGTGCGGGTGGCAAAAAGCAGGAGTAATACCTGACTATGCCAAAATGCCTGACGGGACGCTGACCGCGACCACACTTTTTTATAAAACTCTCTAATTTGTGGCTGGGGATTGATCAAAACAGGGTTTCAATGTATTAAAGTTTGCTAACCTATTAGACCAATTCAATCAGGTTGTATGACTAATCAAAAAGGGAACCCATTGTGCAAACTTTAAATCGTCGCGATTTCCCCGGTGCTCAGTATCCTGAACGCATTATTCAGTTTGGTGAAGGAAACTTCCTGCGCGCCTTCGTTGACTGGCAAGTCGATCTGCTGAATGAGCATACCGATCTTAACTCTGGTGTGGTCATTGTCCGACCTATCGAAAGTACTTTTCCTCCATCACTGAGTACACAGGACGGCCTCTATACCACCATCATTCGTGGTTTGAATGAGAAGGGTGAAGCCGTGAGCGATGCCCGTTTAATTCGTTCGGTTAATCGCGAGATCAGCGTCTATAGTGAGTACGATGAGTTCCTGAAGCTGGCGCATAACCCTGATATGCGTTTTGTTTTCTCTAATACCACCGAAGCTGGCATCAGCTACCACGCTGGTGATAGGTTTGAGGATACGCCTGCGGTGAGTTATCCGGCCAAACTTACCCGACTGCTGTTTGAGCGCTTCAGCCATTTTAATGGCGCATCGGATAAAGGCTGGATAATCATTCCTTGCGAACTGATTGATTATAACGGTGATGCGCTGCATGAACTGGTCCTGCGCTATGCTCAGGAGTGGGCGTTACCGGAAGCATTTATCCAATGGCTGGATCAGGCCAATACCTTTTGCTCCACGCTGGTGGATCGTATTGTTACCGGCTATCCACGTGACGAAGTCGCGAAGCTTGAAGCGGAATTGGGTTATCACGATGCGTTTCTGGACACCGCTGAACACTTCTATCTGTTTGTTATTCAGGGTCCGAAATCATTAGCCGCTGAGCTGCGTCTGGATAAATATCCGCTGAATGTTCTGATTGTTGATGACATCAAACCGTATAAAGAACGGAAAGTGGCTATTCTCAACGGCGCACATACCGCATTGGTTCCCGTTGCCTGGCAGGCTGGATTGGATACCGTGGGGGAGGCCATGAATGACGCGGAGATTCGCGCCTTCGTGGAAAAAGCGATCTATGAAGAAATTATTCCAGTGCTGGATTTACCACGCGATGAGCTGGCGTCTTTTGCCAGCGCGGTGACAGGTCGATTCTGCAACCCGTATATCAAACATCAGCTGTTGTCGATTGCCCTGAACGGCATGACTAAATTCCGCACTCGCATATTGCCGCAACTACTGGCGGGGCAACAGGCTGGCGGTAAACTGCCTGCGCGTCTGACATTTGCGCTTGCCGCGTTGATTGCGTTCTACCGTGGAGAGCGTAACGGAGAGTCTTACCCGGTTCAGGATGATGCGCACTGGATGACGCGTTTTCAACAGCTTTGGTCCCAGCATCATGACTGCCAGATAAGCACTGAAGATTTGGTTAAAGCTGTGCTGGCCGTTACAGAACACTGGGAACAGGATCTGACGGAAGTTTCTGGATTGGTGGAACAGGTGACTGCCGATCTGGATAGCATTCTGCTAAACGGCATGCGAGAAGCTGTTAAACCTCTGTGCTAATACGCTGACCCGGCTCAGGCCGGGTTTTTTACAGGCATATCTTAGTTACAACATACTATGGATTTCTGCTTTTAGGGTGACAGTCTGTCGCTTCAACGCATCGTCCGTTCAGCAGGAGGGAAAGATGTTTAAATAGTGTTACGATGAGCTTGCAACATTGATCACGTTCGCGTTTAATGTGACGAGTTTCACATTTTTTCGAAGATAACCATGATCGTTCGCCCCCAACAACACTGGCTACGCCTGATATTCGTCTGGCATGGGTCGGTACTATCTAAAATTTTTTCACGCCTGCTGCTGAACTTCCTGCTCTCCATCGCCGTTATTATCATGCTGCCGTGGTATACGATGCTGGGCATCAAATTTACCCTGGCGCCGTTCAGCATTCTCGGCGTGGCGATTGCAATCTTTTTAGGCTTTCGCAATAACGCCTGTTATTCACGTTATGTTGAGGCTCGACACTTGTGGGGGCAGTTGATGATTGCTTCCCGATCGCTGCTACGTGAAGTAAAAACCACCTTGCCGGACGACGTCGAACTGGGTCAGTTTGTTCGTCTGCAAATCGCCTTTGCCCACTGTTTACGCATGACGTTACGCCGTCAGCCCCAGGCTGAGCCGTTAGCGAAATATCTGAGTGAGGCAGATTTACAGACCGTGTTCGCCTCACAGTCGCCTGCAAACCGCATTCTGTTGCTGATGGGGGAATGGTTGGCTGTACGTCGGCGCAATGGTCAGCTGTCAGATATATTATTCCATAGTTTAAACAATAGGTTAAATGATATGTCGGCGGTACTTGCAGGGTGCGAGCGGATCGCGAATACCCCAGTGCCATTTGCTTACACTCTGATACTTCATCGAACGGTATACCTGTTTTGCATTATGTTACCTTTCGCGTTGGTGGTAGATCTGCACTATATGACGCCGTTTATCTCAGTGCTGATTTCCTATACTTTTATTTCGCTCGATACGCTGGCAGAAGAGCTGGAAGACCCGTTTGGCACAGAAAACAATGACCTGCCGCTGGATGCGATTTGCAATGCGATTGAAATCGACTTGCTGCAGATGAACGATGAAACAAACGTGCCAGCAAAACACATTCCAGATAAGCATTACCAACTCACTTAGTTACATTCTTTTGCCACCATGTAGGTTGCATATCTGAAAAAGAATGAAATTCCGGCGCCAGGTCTTCATCGTCAGGATCGTCAAAAGCGCCAGCTAACAGTGCAATAACCGGGGCGTCATCAATGGCGCCTACGGAACTGCCGCACTGTGGACAAAATGCCCGACTTGACGCCTCAGAAGAGCGCCAGGTTGTCGGTTTTCCGCCTTGACCCGTCCACGTTACATTTTCTGCATTAAACTCAATCCAGACGACGGTCGGTGCACCCGTATGTTTCCGACATATATCGCAGGAGCAGGTATGGGAATTATTTGGACTGCTGGCCGCGAAACGAATCGAACCACACAGACAGCCACCAATGTAGACTTTAGACATGACAACTCCCGTCAGAAACACGTTGCCAGACACTAGCAGATGACGGGCTTTGCCACTAGATCCTCATGATAAAAAGGCGAGGGCGCGCATGGCAGATAGTTATCTCCTGTGATGCACTTATAATAAACGCTTAATCATTGCGTCTGGCTACGATAAATAACCGCGGAAAGGCCAGCAAAATTTTACCGTTTTCCTGCAGAGGATATTGTTCCTGAAGCAGTTCATGATAACGTGCCAGGTAAAGATGTTGCTCATTTTCGCTCAAGTCCTGTAACCAGGGCCGCAGGCCCGTTGAACTTACCCAGTCGATAATCGACTGATGTGATTCCATAACGTGATAATACGTTGTGCGCCAGATATCCACCTCACAGCCCGCTTCAGCCAAAATGTCATAATAGGCGTGTACACCAGGAAGCGGCGAGCGGCCCCGGTCAGGGTAACCTTGTTCATAAGCCACTTCACGCATCAAAACATGCGTTGGCTCCAGCCAGTTATCCGGCATTTGTACAGCCAGCACGCCATTGTGAGCCAGTAGCGATACCAGATGCGGGAACAAATCATAGTGATCGGGAACCCACTGCAACGAAGCATTTGCATATAGCAGTTCAAGAGGCTGCTCTGTCTGGAATTTACAGATATCCGCTTCAATAAAGCGGCATGTTGGTAATGCCTTGCGCGCCTCATTAAGCATGGCGGGTGAGGTATCAATCCCGGTTATTACAGCCGAGGGCCAGCGCTGATGCAGTAATGCCGTACTATTTCCCGGACCACAGCCAAGATCGACGACTGAATGGACATTCTCTAACGCCACTCTGCTGAGTAAATCCGCAGCGGGCCTTGAACGTTCAGTTTCATATTGCAGATAAAGCGAAGGATTCCAGTCGGCCATGAATGAATCTCCAGTATGAGAGAAAAAGGCGGAAAGGGTTACATAAGTCCTTGCCGATGAGCCATTTCTTTTAGAAGATTATATGAAAATACAGGAGAAGGGCAGAAATATGCTGGAAACATCAAGACTGATTTTACGCCCGTGGGAAGCCAAAGACAAAGCCCCGTTTGCCGCGTTAAATGCCGATCCGGACGTGATGCGTTTTTTTCCGGCTCCGCTGCAACGAACGGAAAGCGACAACCTGGCTGCCAGATTCCAGGAAGGCATTACAGAGCGCGGCTGGGGATTCTGGGCCGTTGAACTTAAAGAAACACACCAGTTTGTGGGGTGTGTAGGTTTACATCCACAACCTGATAAATTTCACTTTTCACCCTGTACCGAAATAGGCTGGCGTCTTGCTAAATCCTACTGGCATCAAGGGTTTGCATTGGAGGCCGCCGAGGCGTGCCTGACGTTTGCTTTCGAGGAACTGGCGTTAAGTGAGGTGGTTTCATTTACGTCGGTGCTGAATAAACCGTCAGAGCGTCTGATGATACGGTTGGGCATGAATAAAACTGAAGAGTTCGTGCATCCCGCGTTGCCCTCTGATCACCGGTTAGCACAACACATCCTGTATCGGAGGGGGCAATTTGATTACCGTTTTTCGGAAAGTAAGCGATGTCTCAGATGACTCTTGGTAAAGTACTATCCCAAATTCATCATATTGGTAGCACCTCGGTGCCGGGATTATCAGCTAAACCAGTGTCGATATATTAATCGAAGTTACTAATCTTGATGAAATGGACAGCCTGAATCAGGCGATAGAGCGTGTCGGATATACTGTACGTGGTGAAAATGGCATTTCAAATCGTAGGTACTTCACAAAAGGTGGAAATCAGCGCAGTCATCACATCCATGCTTTTACCACTGGGGATGCTCAAATAATAAAACATCTAGCAACCGGCTTTAACCATAAGCGACCGGACAGTTTCTTTGGACAGATGGACATCGTGCAGTTCTACGAGTTTCCCGCATACCCGCGTCGGCCCAAAGCCGGTATAGCTCTCGCGGATTATGTTGAGTGTGTATCGGGCAAGATCAACAGGCACCTGATAATTGCTTAGCCATAGGAAGTCCTCAATCTGAACCAGAGGGCGCAAGACAATCCAACTGTTATGCGAACTAACAACTACTGCACCAATCTGGCTACAATTCTCGTTACTCTACGTTAGTGCGCATAATGTATGACGTTATGTTACAAAAGGGTTCTGAGCCATTCCGGTAGAATGGGGTTGGGTTTACCGGAATGGCGAGGGTTCGTCTTTACACATAGCGTGCATTATGCGCACCAGTGTTTCTTTATGAGTATGTTATAGAGATTGTGCCATCATCTAATATTTGTAGTTCAATATCGGACTTTACAAATTTCTCTCTAGTAAGCCCGCCAAAGGTTGATTGTACTAACCAAATCGTATGGATTAAATTGAATGTGGAATATTCTATTTTTTCCTCATCCACTTGATTTTTAATTGTTTTTATTAATTCACTAGCGAAGATAGGCAGGCCATCGAATGCCCATTTTGCGCCTTTCTCTTTTATAAGAGCTAGTTTTTTCTCGTCTTTTGCTTCTGCGATAATAGCTAATTTATTAACATCATACTTACTTTCAAAAAACAAAATCCCATTTTCATCAAAAATTTTGGTATGCACTGTCATTTTTATTTAGCCTAAATTGATTTAGTCGGCATCCCCCGTCCTGTAAAACGGGGGTAGTCTCAGGATAACTACGGGCTTTCAGCCAGCATAGCTAACTATTTTTGACCTTAAACGTTAATTCACCTTTTTCGTTTACATCTATCTCATTCATTTTATTTTCGATTAAAAAATGCACTAAATCAGACTCTTTATAAATGATGTTTATTCCATTCATAATGTTTTTCTTAGTGAGTTCATACGAAAGAACTCCTAAATCGATAGACTCAGAATCCTTCAATCGTATTGTTTTAATTAGATTTTTCTTCATTTCGGCTATCTCTGTATCTGTTTTGATTAATCATATTACATGTATACATATTTTCAATTACTAGTTGACAGGTAATCCGTTACAGGTGTACTTTTCTACTAAATGTAATTAGTAATGCGTATACATGGTGCTTTTATGAACATCATCTACTTCGACTACATACCAGATTTTGGAGTCAATGCTAGCATCGGCGGGGAATGGGACTTTTACCGCTCCTTTGATGAGCTGGTAGATGAATGTTTTTGCTTCTATGGTGATGATTTTCTTTTAGTTTCTGTCGTTCTGCATTCTGATTCTTTCGTGGGTTACAGGGAGTCACTGACATGCAACTGACGGAAAGAAATGTAAAAATTGACTATCTTGCATTTACCATGCCTTTCTGTTCCCTCAAATCGTTGGAAACGTACCCGCATGGGCTAAATGAATGGCGCAAGTACGGAATTTATCCAACATTTCATAACCATGTATCTCATAAGGATGCTTTTTTTACCGATGTGATTAAAGGTGGTAAATGGTGTCCGTCCGACGATGAACTAAACGAACAGGTTCAAAGCTACACGACTGATTCAAAAGGTGAACTTGAGCAAAAAATAAATGACCTGAATAGGGAGATTTATTTAGCGCGTATGCATCGTCTTAAATTGTGGTTGTCCGCTGTCTTTGGGCTTCATCTTGGGCCAGAACGGGACAGAGGAGGCTATAACTATGACCGTTCAGCGCCTCTGTATTCAGTTGATGGCGGTTATGAGCATCTTGGAATGGTGTTTTGGGGTGGAAATAACGACACGATCTATATTCAGATCAGCGGTGAAGGGTGTACTCATGTTTTTAATGGCACGTCACCACATGAAATTTATAACTGGCTCAATCATCTTGATGTAACGATGTTGAAACGTATAGATCTTGCTGTTGATGATTTTGACGGTGTATTTACTGTTTCTGCTGCCATGCGGGATCATAAATGTGAGGCTTTTTATGGCGGTAAAGGCCCGAAGCCGGGTCTTGGCATTTCTCACAAATATCATGGTGATGGATCGTTACAGCAGGAAATGATTACTGTTGGTTCTCGTGAATCTCGTGTTTATTGGCGTATTTATAACAAAGCGCTTGAACAGAAAGTTGATGATGTCTGGCATCGTTCAGAAGCTGAACTTAAAGGCTTTCCGCTTGAGATACTACTGAACATAGAAGGGATTTTTACTGGTCTTTGTGAATACGCGCAACAGATCAATCCAGCCAGACCTAAAACACTTCAGCGTTCTGGAATTGTCCGGCTGGCGATTAACAGTTTTGAATCTGATGTTCGTTGGCTTCGCAAGCAGGCATCGAAAACCATTGCCAGAATTTTCCATCAACTTGGCAATGATTATGAAGCTGTCTTTTCTTCCATTGTTCGCAAAGAGCATATGGATGACCTGACGCTTAAATTCAGGACGCCAGATATTTACCAAAATATAGTGGCTCAAAAATTCTACAACCGTGAATGTGCATTCTAATAGAGGTTATTTATGGAACAGGAAACACTCAAAGTATTTTTTGTACAGTTTGGCACAATGAAAAATGATAAAACAAATGAAGATTTTAATTGGGGTAATGCGCAGGCATTATCTACTGAATTTGAATCAACGAATAGCTCATGTGGCTTTGCTCCGGCAAAAGTGAAAATTACACCAGATAATCGTCATGCTGTTTGCCTGAAAATGCGTGATGACCTGGAGAGTGCTTATAAATCTGGAAAGCCTTTTCTTGAAATTATACCGTCATATGGGCTTAAGGCATCTAAAGGTGTCATGATTCCTGTGATTGTTGATTACAAAATTGTTGGAAAGATAGATTTGAAGGGGTGATTTATTCCATCTGTTAATGTCACTTAGGTTTTTTGGGATATATGTCTGCTACAGACTTCGATTCTCTTTATCAATTAATATTTAATGCGGGGCTTGTTATTTGCTTTGGCCTTGGCGTTATTAGTGGTGGTCAAAGATGAGTGTACTATCTTACTTCTTTGCTGCTTATTGTGTTGGATGGGTTATATCCCATTCTATTCTGGTGTTTAAAAAACTATCTGAGGTTTCAATATGAAAAAATCAGTCGTTGCAAAAATCATTGCTGGCTCAACTCTGGTTATTGGTTCATCTGCCTTTGCAGCAGAGGATGCAACCAGTCAGGCTAAAGCTGCTTTTGATTCTTTAACCGCTCAGGCAACCGAAATGTCCGGGTACGCATGGGCGCTTGTTGTTCTTGTTGTTGGTGCAACGGTGGGAATTAAACTGTTTAAGAAATTTGTAAGCCGCGCATCTTAATTCAATATCCTTTCGCTCCAACCATTTATTTGGGTGGCATCTGCCACCCTTTATTCAGGTAGCATAAATGAAGAAAATAATTATTGCTTTATTTTTTGCTCCTTTCTTTACCCATGCAACTACAGACGCTGAATGTTTAAATAAACCCGCATTTGATGGCACATTAAGTAATGTCTGGAAAGAAGGAGACTCACGTTATGCAAATTTTGAAAACTGCATTTACGAACTTTCGGGTATTGGTATCGGTTATGATAATGATACTTCGTGGAATGGGCACTGGACGCCTGTTCGTTCTGCTGATGGCTCTGGCAATGGTGGTGATGATAATTCATCTGGCGGGGGTAGTAATGGAGACTCAGGAAACAATTCTACGCCAGATACAGTAACACCAGGGCAGACTGTAAATTTACCGTCTGACTTATCTGCTCTGAGCGTTCCTTCTAATGTGGTTAAATCTGACTCAATAGGTTCTCAGTTTTCGCTTTATACAAATGCCAATTGCACAATGTGCTCAGGGTATTATCTGTCTAACAATGCTGATTCAATTGCCATTGCTAGCATTATGGAAACGGTAAAGTATGATTATAACCAGCCTGATATGTGGTTTGAGCAAACCGACAGTGACGGCAATCATGTTAAAATACTACAGAACAGTTATAAGGCTGTTTCTTATAATATCGAATCAAAACAGTCGGACGTGAATAACCCGACATACATTAGTTATTCTTATTCCGTTAATGTAAAGCAGGTTTCCTATGACACATCAAACGTCTGCATAATGAACTGGGAAACTTTTCAGAATAAGTGTGATGCCTCACGTGCTGTTTTGATAACTGATACGGTTACGCCATCTTATTCCAGAAATATAACAATACAGTCGAATATTAATTATCAGGGTGGCAATGGGTCAGGCGGGTCAGGCGGGTCAGGCNNGTCAGGC